>NZ_LFVW01000301.1:0-32045 GCF_001182915.1 Kitasatospora sp. MY 5-36 | reverse complement strand
CGGGCGGCGGCAGGGCCGACTTCGTCGCCGCCGAGCTGCGCGACGTCGCCGCGGTGCGGCGCCTCGCCCGGACGGCCACCGCGCTGGGCGGCGGCCGGGTGGACATCCTGGTCAACAACGCCGGCGTCTACCCGTTCGGGCCGACCGAGGGGACGACCGAGGAGGAGTTCGACGCCGTCTACGCGCTCAACGTGCGGGCGCCCTACTTCCTGGTGGCCGAGCTGGCCCCGGCGATGGCCGCGCGCGGCGCCGGGGCGATCGTCAACATCAGCACCCAGGCCGCCTCGCACGGCGCGCCGGGCATGTCCCTGTACGGCTCCAGCAAGGCGGCGGTCAACCTGCTGACCCGCACCTGGGCCGCCGAGTACGGGCCGCGCGGCGTACGGGTCAACGCCGTCGGCGCGGGGCCCACCCGTACCGAGGGCACTGCGGTCATGGGCGAGGGCCTCGGCGACCTGGCGGCCGAGGCGCCGGCGGGCCGGCCCGCCGAGGCCGAGGAGATCGCCGCCGCGGTCGTCTTCCTGGCCGGCGACGCGGCGGGCTTCGTCCACGGCGCCCTCCTGCCGGTGGACGGCGGGCGCACCGCGGTCTGAACACCCCCGGCCTCGGGCCCGCGCCGGGCCTGAGGCCCCGGGCCCTGGCCCTGGCCTGTCAGGCGATGCGGTGGGCCAGGCCCGGGTACTCGGCGACCAGGCCGTCCGCGTCCAGCAGCAGGTCCGCCCGGTAGTCGCCGGAGGCGTAGCGGACGGTGGCGCGGCCGTCCTCGTGGCGGCGCAGGTGGGTGTAGGTCTGGCGGGAGGGCACGACGACCAGCTCGGGCACGCGGATCCAGGCCATCAGGAAGTGGTGCTCGCCGGGGCCCAGGTGGAGGCCGTGGCGCAGCACGGGCGGGGTGTTGGTGAGCGGGGACAGGCCGAGGTCGCAGTCGAGGGCGCCGTCGAGGTCGGGTCGGGGGGTGCCGTCGACGGTCCAGTGGCCGGTGGTCTCGTCGCGGCGCAGGTCGAGGGTGCGGGTGGTGTCGGGGGTGCGGGCGGTGACGTGCATGCGGCGGGTGGTGAAGCCGTCGCCGGTGTCGAGCCGGTAGTCGAGCCAGTACGGGGCGGGCTCGGCGGCGGCGGCGCGGCCGTGGGCGGTCAGGGCGGTGGGGCCGAGGTCGATCCAGGAGGTCTCCAGGCCGGCGGTCTCGGTGACCCGCCAGGTGGGTGCGGCGGTGCGGGTGGCGGCGTGTTCGGCGGGGCGTTCGGCGGGGCGGTTCGGGTCGGGGGCGGTGCTGCTGTTCATTCGTGCACGGTACTGCCGGGTGCCGACAGCGGGCCCGACGGGCCGTCAACACGGGGGGCTCCTTCGTTCGGGTGAGGGTGGGGGCGGGGCGTGCCTCGTGCGGGGCGGGGCGGGGCGTGCGGTGGCGGCGAGCGCCGTCCCGGGCTCTCCATAATCGCGTGGGTGATCACATCCTGTGACGAAGCGGTGGCCCGGCTGCGGGCCCTGCCCGGACTGTCGTGCTGTGCCCGTCCCCTGAACGTGCTGCCGCTGCTGCGCACCGGCTGCCTGTCCGCGGTGGTGAGCGTGGAGGGCCCGGACACGGGCTGGGCGGGCGAGTTCGGGGCCTCCTTCCACGCGCTGGAACCGGAGCGGGGGGTGCGCGACCACACCCCGGCGGGGGCCGGGGTCCACACGGTGCTCCGCGCGCTCGCCGGCACCTTGGACGGGGACGAGGACGGGGGCGCGGGCGCGGCGGGTGACGGCTGGCGGGGCCGGGAGCTGGCGCTGCTGCCCTACTCGGCGATCAAACCCGAGTGGCGCACGGCACTCGGCGCGCTCGGCACCCGCCTGCTGGAGCCGCCCTCGCACGTGGCCCTGCCGATGCTGAGCGACAAGCGGGAGCAGCGCGCGTGGCTGCGGTCGGTGGGGGCCGCGACCCCGGCGGACGCGGTGGTCCCGGCGCTCGACCACCGGGAGCTGCGCCGCCGCTTCGGCTCCCCCTACGTGGTGCAGACGCCGGTGGGCTCCAGCGGCAAGGGCACCCACCTGGTCGTCGACGAGGCGGACCTGCAGCCGATCCGCCAAGTCGGCGGCGGTCCCTGGCTGGTGAGCGGCTACGTCGAGGGCGTCGCGCTCAACGTGCACGTGCTGGTGTCGGCGGACAGCACGGTGCGGGTACTGCGCCCGTCCGTCCAGCTGACCCGTATCGAGGGTGTCGGCGCGCCCTTCGGCGCCTACTCCGGCTGCGACTTCGCGGCCCCCGCCCTGCTGGCGCCGCTCGCCCTGGCCCGGGCCGCCGCCGCGGCGCGGCGCGTCGGCGAGGCGCTGGCCGCGCTCGGCTACCGGGGCCTGTTCGGCGCCGACTTCGTCCTGGACGGCGAGCGCCCGCTGCTGCTGGAGCTCAACTGCCGTATGCAGGGCTCGACCTGGCTGCTGGGCGAGCTGGAACTGGCCGAGCGCGCGCTGCCGTCCGCGCTGCGGCACGTGCTGGAGCTCTACGGCCACGCCACCGGCGGCGAGCCGCGTACGGACGCGGCGGGCGCCGTGCAGCTGGTGGTGCGGCACACCGGCGTCCCGGTGCGGGTGGCGGCGGCGCCCGCCGGCGGCCTGCACCGGCTCAAGGACGGGCGGCTGCGGCACTGCGGTGCCGGGTTCGGCCTGCTGGAGTGCGGGCCCGACGACTGCGTGCTGCTGCAACTCCCCTCCCCCGGCATGGTGTTGCACCCGGGTGTGCCGCTCGCCCGGATCGTCGCCCGGCATCCGCTGACCACCCCCGACGGCACCGCGCTCACCGCGCCAGGACGCAAGCTGTTGGACGCGCTGCGCGCGGGCTTCGTCCTCGAACCCCTCGAACCGTACGGCCTGCCCGGGCCCTCCGGCCCCGCCGCCGTCCCCTCCGCCTCCGCGGGTCCCTCCGCCGCCGCCCCCCGCGCGCCGTGGTGAACCCGCGCCCCGACCCGCGGTCCGACCCGCTGTACGTCCGCACCGCGGTGCCCGCCGACCTGCCCCGGCTGGCCGCCCTGCGCGCGGAGGCCGCCGCGTGGATCGCCCTGGAGCACGGCTCGGCCCAGTGGTCGGACCCGTACGACGCCCAGCGCGGCCTGGCGCTGATCGCCCTCGGCCTGACCGTGGTCGCCGCGCTGTCGCCGCACGGCGAGGCCGTCGCCACCCTCACGCTGCGCCCCACCGGCAGCCCCCGGCTGTGGACCGGCGAGGAACTCGCCCTCCCGGCCCGCTACGTGAGCTCCTTCACGGTGGACCGCCGGTACGCCGGACACGGCATCGGCACCCGCCTGGGCGACTGGGCCTCCTGGCGGGCCGCGCGGGCGGGCGCCACCCTGCTGCGGGCGAACGTGTGGAGCGACAACGCCGCCCTGCACGCCTACTACCGCGCACGGGGCTGGCGTTGGGTGCGCACCGCGGCCGGCAGCCGCAGCGGCGCCCTGTTCGAGCGCGCCGCGGACGCGGTGGCGCCGCCGCTGGTCCACGAGGCGGGCCGCCTGCGGGCGTGACCCCCCGACGTCCGTCCGGCGCGGGCCCTCTCGACGGGGCCCGCGCCCCGGGCGCATCCTCGTGTCCCGGTGCGCGTCGGCGCGGCGTGCGGCCGCGCGCCGACGCCGCATCCGACCCGACGCCGAAGCCGCACCGTTGCCGCACCGAGTGGAGGAACTACCGTGGAACGTCTCGTACTTGACCCGACCGGCCGCGCCCGCGACACCGAGACCGCCGAGCTGTACGCGAGCGGCCCGGCCGTGCCCGTCGACATCCTGGGCGGACGGGCCTGGTCGGTGTCCGACCCGGAACTGCTGGAGGAACTGCTCACGGACCCCCGGGTCTCCAAGGACGGCCTGCAGCACTGGCCGGACTTCGACCGGGCGGTGCGGACCTGGCCGCTGGCCCTGTGGATCAGCGTGCGCAACATGTTCAACGCGCACGGCGCCGACCACCGGCGGCTGCGCCGGCTGGTGAGCAGCGCCTTCACGCCCCGCCGGGTCGCCACCATGACCGCCCGCGTCGAGGAGCTGACCGACGCCCTGCTGGACGACCTGGCCCGCACCGCGCCGGGCGAGGTGGTGGACCTGCGCGCGCGCCTGGCCTACCCGCTGCCGATCCGGGTCATCTCCCAGCTGCTGGGCCTGCCGGAGGAGGTGACGGACGGCTTCCGCGGCATCGTCGACAAGGTCTTCTCCACCGCCCTCACCCCCGAGGAGTCCGCCGCCAACGGGGCGGCGTTCCAGGCCCTGCTGGAGGAGCTGATCGCCGCCAAGCGCCGCGAGCCGGGCGAGGACATGACCTCGGCGCTGATCGCCGCCCGCGACGACGACGCCGACGGGGCTGACGGCGAGGGCGGTGACGGGGGTGGTCCGGCCGCGCTGAGCGAGGAGGAGCTGCGCGACACCCTGCTGCTGATCGTCTCGGCCGGCTACGAGACCACCGTCAACCTGATCGACAACGGCATCGCGGACCTGCTCACCCACCCCGACCAGCTCGCCCTGGTGCGCGCGGGCAAGGCCGGCTGGGACGACGTGGTCGAGGAGGCGCTGCGCCGCGACGCGCCGCTCGCGCACCTGCCGCTGCGCTTCGCGGTGGAGGACATCGCCCTGCCCGGCGGGGTGACGGTGCGCCGCGGCGAGGCGATCCTGCCCGCCTACGCGGCCGCCGGGCGCCACCCGGTGCGCTACGGGGACAGCGGCGCCGTCTTCGACGTCACCCGGCCGGTCAAGTCCCACCTCGCCTTCGGCCACGGCGTGCACTTCTGCCTGGGCGCGCCGCTGGCCCGCCTGGAGGGGCGCACCGCGCTGAGCCGGCTGTTCGAGCGCTTCCCCGACCTCGCGTTCGCCCCGGGCGCGCGGCTGGAGCCGGTCGACTCGCTGATCTCCAACGGGCACCGCGCGCTGCCGGTGCTGCTCGGCGCGCCGGCGCCGAAGGCCCCCTGAGGCTCCTCCCCTTCCCGGGCCGGTCGGGCCGACCGATCGGTCGGGCCGACCGGCCGGTCAGCACGGTGTCAGCGCGCCCGGACAGCACGGCCGACGTGTGGGCCGTGGGCGACAGCTGGCCGGCCGCCCACTGGGACGGGCAGGGCCGGACCCGCAGCACGGTGCCCGGCACCGCCGGCGGCGCGTTCTCCGGCTACGCCGTGGCCGGGGCCGGGAGCGCCGTCCGGGCGGTGGGCCGGGTCCTCCTGGGCGGTGGCCCCGCCCCGTTCGCCGTCACCCAACCGGGCGTGTCCACCACCGGCCCGGACGGCACCACCCGGCTCTTCGGCTACGGCGCCCCGGACGCCAGGACCGGGGCGGACCCCTTCACCGCGCGGCTGCCCGCGAGCTGACGCCCCGCCCGCCGTCACCGGGCCGCGCCCGCCCGTACCCGCGGCCCGTACCCGAACCCCCGCCCCCGCCCCCGCCCGCCCGGGTGGCGCAGCGGGGCGGGCCGGGGGCGGGCGGGCGTGCTAGCAATGGCCGAGGGGGTCGGGGGGTGTCCCCGCGCAGCCCGCCCGACCTCGGAGGCCGTCTTGTCGCACCACCTCAGCGGACCGAACCTGCGCTCACCCGAGGGTGACGCGCGCCTGGACCTGACCGACCTGTTCGCCTTCGCCGCGCCGGAGCCGGGGCGGACGGTGCTGATCATGAACGTGAACCCGGTCGCGCCGTCCGGCGGGCAGGCCTTCCACCCGCAGGCGGTGTACCGGATCGACATCGACACCGACGGGGACCGGCGGGCCGACCTCGCGTACAGCTTCACCTTCTCCGAGCCGCGGGACGGGGCGCAGACCATGACGGTGCGGCGGGCCGCCGGCGAGGGGGCGCGCGGGCTGGAGGCGGTCGGCGAGGTACTGGTGGCGGACGCGCCGGTGAGCTTCACGGGCATGCCCGCGGTGGTGGAGGCGGGGGCGCACCGGGTCAGCGCGGGGCTGCGCAGCGACCCGTTCTTCGCGGACCTGGACGGGATCGTGAAGGACTTCCAGTGGACGGGGGTGGACTGGGGCGCGGACAAGAACGTGTTCGGGATCGTGCTGGAGGCGCCGGACGCGCAGTTCGGGCCGGCGCCGGAGATCGGGGTGTGGGCGCGGGTGAGCGTGCGCAAGGACGGGCACCTGGTGTCGGTGGACCGCGGTGCGCACCCGTCGCTGACGGCGTACTTCAACGAGGAGGACGCCAAGGAGGCGTACAACGCCGGGGATCCGGTGGACGACTGGGATAACTACCGGGAGCCGTGGACGGCGAAGCTGCAGCACTTCGGCGGGTACACCACGGACGCGGCCGAGGCCCAGCTGCGGATCGTCCTGCCGGACATCCTGCGCTACGACCGCGCCCGCCCGGCCGGCTACCCGAACGGTCGCACGCTGAGCGACGACGTCACCTCGGCGCGGCTGACGATGCTCACCGACGGCAAGGTGCCCGGCGACCACATCGGCCCGCACACCGACCTGCTGCCCGCCTTCCCGTACCTGGGCCACCCGCACTGAGCCCGCCGGGCCCCCGGCGCCCCGGCTGCGGACGCGCCCGCCGCCCCGCCGCGGGCGCCCCGTAGGGTGGCGGCATGTCCCTTCCCGTGGAGCTGGTGGTCTTCGACTGCGACGGTGTGCTGCTCGACAGTGAGCGGCTGGCCGTGCGGGTGGACGAGCGGGTGGTCGCGGAGGTGGGGTGGCCGCTGTCGCAGGAGGAGATCGTCGAGCGGTTCCTGGGCCGTTCGCACGCGTTCATGACCGCCGAGATCGAGGCGCACGCGAGCGTGCCGCTGGAGCCGGGCTGGGACAAGCGCTTCCAGCACCTGTACGACGAGGTGTTCGCCGCCGAACTCGCCCCCGTGGAGGGGGTGGTGGCGGCGCTGGCGGCCCTGGAGCGGGCCGGGGTGGCGGACTGCGTGGCGTCCTCCAGCAGCCATGCGCGGCTGCGCTCCACGCTCGGGCGGACCGGGCTGCTGCCGCGTTTCGCCGGGCGGGTCTTCAGCTCCGAGGACGTGGAGCGCGGCAAGCCCGCCCCGGACCTGTTCCTGCACGCGGCCGCCACGATGGGCGTCGAGCCGGCGGCGTGCCTGGTGGTCGAGGACAGCAAGTACGGGGTGGCCGCGGCGCGGGCGGCGGGGATGCGGTCGCTCGGCTTCCACGGCGGCCTGACGCCCGAGGCGTGGCTGGCGGGGCCCGGCACCCGGACCTTCGCGGACATGCGGGAGCTGCCGGCGCTGGTCGCCGGGGCGGCCTCGCTCCCGCTGCCGTAGCTCCGTGGCGGGCCCCGGTTCCTGCTCCGACTGCGGCTGCGGCTGCGGCTGCGGCTGCGGGAGCAAGGAGGCGCGCCCCTGTCAGATGTCAGGGACCGCCACGGGCACCGGATTCCTAGGCTGACGGGCACCGGACGCAACGGTCGTCCGTCCTCGTACCAGCCAAGGGAGAACCACCCATGCGCAGGATCACCCGTACCGTCGCCGCCCTGGCCCTGGCCGCCGCCGCCCTGACCACCGTGGAGGCCGGCGGCGCCGGCGCCGCGGACGGGGCGTGGGCGGGCTGCCCGTCGGGCGCGGTCTGCGTCTACCCGCAGGACCAGGACCCGGCGGTCAGCCCCAGCGACGTCTACTGGAGTTACGGCGCGCACAACCTGAGCGGCCAGTACGGCATGCACTGGGTGCTCAACAACCAGACCGGCGGCGCGCACGCCCGCCTGTGCCGCGGTTCGGGCGGCGCCGACTGCGTCTACGACCTCTCCTCGCCGAAGGGCGTCTACTACGACCTGGGGCCGATCAACTCGATCACCCTCGACCGTCCCTGACGGTCACTCAGTTCCAACCAGGCAGTGCCCGCCGCGCGAGGGGAGCGGCGGGCACTGCCGCTGTCGCGCGTCGTGCCCCCTGAGGCGTGTTCACGAACATAACGAGTAGTGGTGGATTCCCGGCAGTCTGGTTTTACTTATTGACGTCATGTACGCGCCCAGGTTTAACTCCCCCCACCCCGCCGCGAAGCCGCGGCGACCCCCAGGGAGAGGTATCCGATGAACGCCGCACTGCGCCGCGCCCTCGTCTCCGCCGTGGGCCTCGTCCTGACCCTGTCCATGACCGCCGCCTGCGGCAAGGCCGCCGGCGCCAAGAGCGACTCCTCCTCCGCCGCCGGCGACCCGAACGCCATCGGCCTGCTGCTGCCCGAGAACGCCTCCTCCGTGCGCTACGAGTCCTTCGACCGCCCGTACATCGAGGCCAAGGTCAAGGCCCTGTGCGCGCAGTGCAAGGTGCTGTACAACAACGCCGAGGGCAGCGCCGCCAAGCAGAAGCAGCAGTTCGACACCCTGCTCGCCCAGGGCGTCAAGGTGATCGTCCTGGACCCGTACAACGCCAAGTCCACCCAGGACTGGGTCCAGGAGGCCGCCGCCAAGGGCGTCAAGGTCATCGCCTACGACCGCCTGGCCGCCGGCCCGATCGCCGCGTACACCTCCTTCGACAACGAGAAGGTCGGCGAACTCCAGGGCCGGGCCCTGCTGGACGCGCTCGGCGCGCAGGCCGCCGACGCCGACATCGTCATGATCGACGGCGACGAGGCCGACCCGAACGCCGCGGACTTCAAGACCGGCGCGCACAAGGTCCTCGACGGCAAGGTCAAGAAGGTCGTCTACGAGCAGTCCGGGCAGTGGGACCCCGTCGTCGCCGGACAGAAGATCTCCGCCGCCGTCACCGAGTTCGGCAAGAACGGCTTCCAGGCCGTCTACTCCGCCAACGACGGCATGGCCGCCGCCATCATCACCCAGCTCAAGGGCGCCGGCATCAAGGTCCCCGTCGGCGGCCAGGACGCCTCCCTGGACGCCATCCAGCGCATCGTGGCCGGCGACCAGGCGTACACCATCTACAAGGCCTACCGCCCGCAGGCCGAGGCCGCCGCCGAACTGGCCGTCGCCCTGCTGCAGGGCAAGGACGTGAAGACCATCGCCACCGCGAGCGTCGACAGCGCCACCGCCAAGAACATCCCGACCAAACTGCTGGACGCCAAGATCGTCACCAAGGACACCATCGCCTCCACCGTCCTGGCCGACGGCACCTACAAGGCCTCCGACATCTGCACCGCCGACTACGCCGCCGCGTGCGCCGCCGCCGGGCTCAAGTAGCCCTGCCCCCGGCGGCCGGGACCAAAGCGGCCAGCCTCAAATAGCCCGCCCCGCACCAGCATCCTTCGACCAGGTCTTCAAGTAGCCCCTCCCCCAAGGTGGTTCCCGTGACAGGCGCACCCGTCCTGCAGCTGCGCTCGGTCTCCAAGCGCTTCGGTGCCGTCCAGGCCCTCACCGACGTCGACCTCGACGTCCACGCCGGCGAGGTGCTCGCCCTCGTCGGCGACAACGGCGCCGGCAAGTCCACCCTCGTCAAGACCATCGCCGGCGTCCACCCCGTGGACGAGGGCACCCTCACCTGGCAGGGCGAGCCGGTCCGCCTGGCCCGCCCCCAGGACGCCGCCGCCCTCGGCATCGCGACCGTCTACCAGGACCTCGCGCTCTGCGACAACCTCGACGTCATCGCCAACCTCTTCCTCGGCCGCGAGAAGCGCCGCCGCGCCCTGCTCGGCCCCGCCCTGCTCGACGAGGTCGCCATGGAGCAGCACGCCCGCCGCCTCCTGGACACCCTCGCCATCCGCATCCCCGACGT
Organism: Kitasatospora sp. MY 5-36; assembly: GCF_001182915.1. Lineage (NCBI taxonomy): Bacteria > Bacillati > Actinomycetota > Actinomycetes > Kitasatosporales > Streptomycetaceae > Kitasatospora > Kitasatospora sp. MY 5-36. The sequence continues at coordinate 22,448 of NZ_LFVW01000301.1, read as the reverse complement.
GCGCGCCCCGGTGGCCGCGCTGTCCGGCGGGCAGCGCCAGGTGGTGGCCATCGCCCGCGCCCTGGTCGGCGAGCCGGCCCTGGTGGTGCTGGACGAGCCCACCGCGGCCCTCGGCGTCGAGCAGACCGCCCAGGTCCTGGACCTGGTGGAGCGGCTGCGCGAGCGCGGCCTGGCGGTCGTGCTGGTCAGCCACAACATGGCCGACGTACGGGCGGTGGCCGACACCGTCGCCGTGCTGCGCCTGGGCCGCAACAACGGGGTCTTCCCGGTGGCCGGCACCACCCAGGAGCAGATCGTCGCCGCGATCACCGGCGCCACCGACAACGCCCACGCCCGCCGCCGGGCCCGCCGCACCGAGCAGGCCGAGGAGGCCGAGGCCGTATGAGCACCCCCGACGCACCCGCCACCCCCTCGCCCGCCGATCCGCGGCTCCACCCGCCCGCGCAGGGCTGGGCGGGACTCGCGCGGGCCGCCCGGCGCCGCCTGGGCTCCGGCGAGCTCGGCTCGCTGCCGGTCGTCGTCGGCCTGGTCGTCATCGCGATCGTCTTCCAGTCCGTCACCCACCACTTCCTGCAGGCCGACAACCTCACCAACATCACCCGCTTCATCGCCGGCCCCGGCCTGATCGCGGTCGGCGTCGTGTTCGTGCTGATCCTCGGCGAGATCGACCTCTCCCTCGGCTCGGTGGCCGGCGCGAGCGCCGCGATCGCGGCGGTGCTCGCCGTGCGCCAGGGCTGGAACGAGTGGCTCGCCATCGCCGCCGCCCTCGGCGCGGCCTGCGTCATGGGGCTGCTGCACGGCCTGTTCTTCGCCCGGGTCGGGGTGCCCGCCTTCGTGGTCACCCTCGCCGGGATGCTCGCCTGGAGCGGCCTGCAGGAGTACGTGCTCGGCGACGCCGGCACCGTCAACAACCGCCACGACGGCGTCGTCGCGAGCCTGGACACCACCTTCCTCGGCGACGGCGACATCGCCTACGCCTGGGGCCTGGCACTCCTCGCCCCCGTCCTCTACCTGGCCGCCCGCCTGCACACCGCCCGCCGCCGCCGCGCCGCCGGCCTCACCGCCGCGCCGGCCTCCGACAGCGCGATCCGGGCCGGCGCCCTGGCCGTCCTCACCCTGGCCACCGCCTACGCCCTCAACCAGGACCGCGGCCTGCCGCTGTCCCTGGTCGTGCTGCTCGGCGCCGTCCTCGCCACCGACTTCGTGCTGCGCCGCACCCGCTACGGGCGGCAGGTCTTCGCGGTCGGCGGCGGCGTCGAGGCGGCCCGGCGCGCGGGCGTCAACGTCGCCCGGGTCCGGATCTCCGTGTTCGTCCTCTCCGCGTTCCTGGCCGGCCTCGGCGGCCTCTTCTACGCCTCCCAGCAGGGCTCCGCCGACAAGCAACTCGGCGGCGGCAACGTCCTGATGAGCGCGATCGCGGCGGCCGTCATCGGCGGCACCAGCCTGTTCGGCGGCCGCGGCAAGACCTGGTCGGCGCTGCTGGGCATCCTGGTCATCCAGTCCATCACCACCGGGCTGGACATGGTCCACGCCGCCCAGGCCATCCAGTACATGATCACCGGCGCCGTGCTGCTGGCCGCCGTCGTCCTCGACTCCCTCACCCGCCGCACCCGCAGCAGCGGCCGGGGGTAGCGCGGGGCGTCCGGCGTCCCTTCGGCCCGGCACCCCGCCGCAGCGCGGGGTGCCGGGCCGTCGTGGTGCGCGGAGGGGAGGACATCGGCCAGGCCGGGGTGACCGGATATCCCTCCGCCCCGGGGCGTCGGCGCGCAGGCGGGGACGGCCCGACCCCGGATCGGAGGCAAGTGCACCTTCGGCGGGCGAATGTGCCACTGCGTCGGATCAGGGCTGGCCGCACAACCCCCCGGGCCGCCCCGGCGCCCGGCCGCCGCGTCCGTCCCGTGCTCCCGCGTCCCGCGCCGCACGGCCGCGGTGGTGGCGGTCGGGCGCCGCCCGCGCGATCGGGGAACCGGCCATTCCGACCCGTCCCGGACCGGCGGCCCGTTGACCTGTTCTGGCATGGTCCCGTCAATAATCCCGCAGCTATGTTCGTTTGCGACCGGCACCACCACACCGACCACACCACCACCCGGGCTCCCGCCTGTCCTGACGCGGAGTCCGGACGCCAGGGGGGAACAACGATGCGTCACTCACGCTCATCCGGCCGCCGGCGCGCGGGGCTGGTCGCCCTCGCCGCGGTCTCCGCGCTCGGCACCATGGCCGCCATGGCCCCGGCCGCGGCCGCCACCCCGGCACGGACGGCCGCCGCCGTGGCCGGGGACCCCGCGCTCGGCGACACCTGTACGGCCGCGGACCTCGGCAAGCGCTACCCGTTCATCAAATCCCTCCAGGTCGTCCCGACGATCACCCACTTCAAGGGCTGGTACGTCACCGACGGCGCGACGGGCTCCCAGACGGTGACGGCCACCACCCAGTCGGTGGTGACGGTCTCGGTCGGCCTCGACGCCTCCATCACGGGCAACTTCGAGATCGCGACCCTCGCCAAGGTCGAGGCGAGCGCGAAGCTGAGCGTCAAACTGGAGTCCTCCACGACCAGCACCGAGTCGAAGTCGATCACCTGGAACTTCCAGAAGCCCGGCTACTACGCCCTGTACGAGGGAACGCGGAAGGTCACCGGCCAGTACGGCAGCCTGAACTGCAACCGCGTCGACACGGGCAACGGCACGTACGCCACCAAGTGGGTCGAGGGCCCCGGCGGGGGCAGCTACACCACCTTCACCACCCTGGAAGAGGGCGCGGTGCGCTGCGAGGACGCCGTACCGGCGAACAGCATCATGCGCAGGGCGCAGGACATCCTGGGCTGCACCGCCGCGCTCCGCGCCGACGCGGCTGCTCCGGCCGCTCCGGCCAAGGCTTCGGGAGTCAAGCAGGACTGGCCCGGATTCCCCGGCACCACCGCGCCGCCCGGCTTCACCTGCGACGCGGCCAACTACAAGCTCGCCACACCCGACCGCGCGCTGTTCTGGTCCGCTCCCGGCTTCCTGGACTGGGGCAGCAACAACATCCAGCTGCGGCCCGCCGCCCAGGGCTGGCCGCAGAGCCAGGACCAGTGGCAGCTGTGCGGCGGCCCGACGGCGAACGGCATCGCTGAGCAGATCCTGATCAACCGCTCGACCAACAAGTGCCTGGCCGTCCCGGAGGCGACCGCCGCCACCGAGGGCACCATCCTGCAGCAGGCCGACTGCAAGGTCGACGACCTGCAGCGGTTCTACTTCTACCGCGACGTCCCCGGCAGCGACAAGATCGGCGTCCAGAACAAGTACACCGGCCACATGGTCGGCCACGACCGCAACGCCGACGGCCAGCCCCTGCGCCAGTACAGCATGGGCAAGGCCGACGGCACCGGCACCTACGTCCTCGTCAAGGCCTGACCAGAGCCCGCACCGGTTTCCCCGCGGGTGCCGCCGACCACGGCGGCACCCGCCTTCCGTCTGCCCTCGCGCCCTCGTGCCCTCTGCCGACTCCGCCCGGAACTGCCCTCGCCCTGCTCCCAGGCCTGCGGCAGCGGACGCGCTCGGCCGATCCGGCCGCTCTGCGCGGGAGTCAGGCGCGGGTGGCTTGGGTTCGGCAGTGCGCGAGGGCGTACTTGACGCGGATCTCGGAGTGGGCGGTGGTGGTGAGGAGTTCGCCGGCGGCGACGAGGGTGGACCAGTAGCGGACGGGATCGCCGGTGCGAGGCATGGGCCGGGCGGCGGCGAGCGAGAGGTACGCGGTGGTCAGGTTGCCGGTGGTGAACCAGCGCTGGAGGCCGTGCTGGTGGCCGGCACGGATGCCGCCCATGGCGTCGACGGCGGCCAGGAACAGGTCGACGACGGCGAGTTCGGTGTCGGTGAGCGACTTGGGGACGTCGAAGACCCCGAGGGCCTCGAGGAGTTCGCCGGTGTCCGTCTCGGAGTCCGGCCGGGGGTCCGAGAGCAGGGCGTCGTAACACTCGTCCAGGCGGCGGCCGGTCTCCGCGAGCGGGATGTCGAGGGCGAGGCAGACGGCGCGGGCGGAGGAGAGCGGCTTGCCGGTACGGCGGGCGAGGAGCGCGTACGTCTCGGCGGGCGTGCGGCCACGGGAGAGGGCGTGCCGCGCCAGGGTCGTGAGGTTCATCAGCAGTCGGACTCTCAGGCGTTGACGAGGACGGGCGCGGGGATCGGGGCGACGAGCACCCACACGAACTTGCCGATCCCACCCGGCCGGGAGGAGCAACCCCAGCGCTCCGCAAGCTCGTTGACGAGGAACATCCCACGCCCGCGCTCGTCCGAGAGCGCGGCAACGTGGACGGACGGCCGGCCGCTACCGGCATCGTGCACCTCCAGCCGCAGGCGCGAGTTGACGAGGGCGAAGCGAACCTCGATGTGGCAGTCGTCCGGCCCGTCGGAGTGCTGGACGGCATTGGCGAACAGCTCCCCGAGGAGCAGCTCGGCCGTGTCGGCGTAGCGGTCACCGGACGGCAGCCCGGAGAGGTAGGCCCGGAGCAAGTACCGCGCCAGGGGCGTGGATTCGATGCGGGAGTCGAGGCACGCGACGAACGCGCGGGGCCGGCGGGCTTTGAGCATGGTGGACCTCGAAGGGAGCGGGGAGGGGACATGCGAGAAGGGGCGCGACATCACGCTGTGTACACCTAATGCAGCGCCACCCAGTAGCCTGGCGTTACAGCTTGATCGCAGGTAGTGAGAGATCGCCGCCCCGATCGGGCGAGGCCATCGCCCGGTTCCGGCAGGAAGAGACCCATCGCACGAGGTCATGGTTCGACCAACCAGCAGCAAATGAGTCCGGACATGCATGACGCCGCACCGACGCACAGGAATCACCACGCAAGGAAATGTCTCCCATGACTGTCGCCGCAGCATCACAAGGTGGCCCGCACGCAGCCGTGTGCGGGCGCCGGATGAGAGAACGGATGATCGGTCAGGCCGGGAACCCCGAACAGGTGCCGTACGACTTGGTCGAGCTGATCGTCAAGGAGATCGAGGCGCACTGTGGGCACCGTCGCCTCAAGGCCTTCCGACTGGCAGTGGGCTGGACTGTCACCGAGGCGGTCCAGGAAGCTCACGACCTGGTCGACCGGGAACGCCTACGCAAGATCGGACTCACCGAACGGTCCTGGAAGGACTGGGAGGCCGGCAAGGCGCCGAGTCCTGAGTACCAGGACCTGCTCTGCCGCCTCTTCCAGACCAGTCCCGTCCAGCTGGGCTTGGCCGCCGACTACACACCCGTGGCATTCCGAGCCGACGGCCCGGAAGGTGCGACACTCCCAGAAGGAACCACCTCCACGCATGCGGGGGCGGAACTGGAGGAGGTGGCGGCCACGAAGCGTCGAACCGCGCTCATGCTGACGGGTCTTACGATCGCGGCCCCGACCTCAGCCGCCCAGGTTCTCGACCAGGCTGCTGCCGAAGCCATGGAGTTCACGCGTCAGGCTGAGGCCAGCTCACTGGGCGTCGGGTCACTCGACCACCTGGAGCTAGCGGTCACCGACTTCAACGACGCCTACTCCGTGATGCCGCCGCAACAGGTGTTCGCTGAAACGCTCGACTACCGCCGCAAGGTGGACGCCCTGTTGAAGGCGAAGCACACCCACGAGCAGGGCCGCGAACTCCTCGCCTACGCAGGATGGCTCTCCGAACTCCTTGCCTGGCTGGCCCATGACCTCGGTAGCCCTCGAGCAGGCCTCGCCTTCGCCAACGACGCCTTCGTACACGGCAGGCAGGCCGGCCACGGTGAGCTGTGCGGATGGGCCATGGACGCCGCCGCCTCCATCAACCTCTACGAGCACCGCCCTGATCGGGCACTGGCTGCCGCTCGTCAGGGCCTGACCCAGGCACCCGCCACGCACCCCCTCGCCGTCCGTCTCCACGCCCAGGCCGCCCGCGCCTCGGCCGCAGACGGCGATCCCGAGGGCTTCGTGTCCTCCCTGCGCGCCGCCCAAGACGCCCACCAGTTCCTGCCCGCCCGAATCCCCCGCCGTTTCGGCCTCGACCCACTGCCACTCGCCGACTATGCCCTCACGTCCTACCCGGCCACCGCCTGCATCCTGCTCGGCAAGGCCGAGGATGCCCGTCGCCATGCAGAACACGCGCTCTCCGTGTACGAGTCCGCCCCGGCGGCTTCCCGTTCGCCCAGCCGCGAGGCCATCGCCCGCATTGATCTGGCCCTCGCCCACGCCCAGCTCGGCGACCCCGACAACGCTGTAGCCCTCGGCAACCAGGCGCTGGATTCCGAGCGCGTCGTCGACTCCGTACGCGCCCGCGCCACCGACCTCACCGGCTACCTCGCCCGCCGATACCCCCGTCATGGTGCCGTCGGCGAACTGCATGAGCGCCTCGCCGTCTTTCCCCTCCCTTCCACGGCATAGAAGAGGAACACCATCCCGTGCCCGACCAGGAACGCGTCATCCGGATCCGCCGCCCCTACCTCGACCTGATCGCCGCCGGCACCAAGACCATCGAGGTACGCGTCGGCTACCCCAGCATGCGCAGGATCCGTCCGGGACAGACCCTCGTCTTCGAATCCGGCGACACCCACTGCCGCACCCACGTCACCAGCGTCACGGAGTACCCGAGCTTCGACGCCATGCTCGACGCCGAGGACCCGGAGGCGATCGGCTCCGAGGGGATGAGCCGGACCGAACTCCTCGCCGCCTGCCGCGAGATCTACCCACCTGAGAAGGAGCAGCTCGGCGTCCTCGCGATCCACCTCCGACTCACCCCGTAACCAGGGGACGGCCAGCCTCACCCGCGCAGGAAGTCGACCGAGCCGACTTCCTGCGCGGGAGCCAGGAGCGAGTTCGGCGACGTCTGAACCGAGGGCTTCCCCGGACAGCAGTACTTCCGGAGCATGCCGTAGCACCTGGTCGGCCGGCCAGATGCTCGACTGGGTCCTCCCAGCCGAGCATCCGACGTGACGGCGGGTCGGCGGGTCGGCGGACTGCCCGGCGCTCGGGGGTGCGGCCGTGGGTTTGGTACCGCCCGGCCGCCCTATCCGTCCAGGTGGAAGCGGTCGGACATGTGGCGCAGCTTCTCGCGGGTGGCCGAGCGCTCGGCGTAGACGATCTTGCGCAGGGTGGCGCGGGCGATCGGGTGGTTGCGCACGAGTTGCGGGGCGGTCTTCTCCGCCGCCTCCAGGGCCTGGAGCGCCTTGTCGCGGTTGCCGTCCCACAGCCAGGCGCGGGCCAGGTCCATGTGGTGGTGGCCCCGCCGGGAGGCCGGGAGGGCGGCGACCTTCGCCGGGTCGGCACGCTCGTTGAGGATCAGGGCTCTGGCGTGGTCGCCCATCTCCAACTGGACCGACACCGCGTGGACTTGGACGTTGCCACTGGAGAAGGTGAGCGAGTGCCGGTCGAAGGGGGGCTCGGCCCGGCTTCCGTCCATCAACTCGGCTGCCGCGTACGCGTGCCGGATGCGGTCCTCGGCCTCCGTCCGCCGGCCGGCGCGGGCGGCGGACACGGCGGCGCGCAGGTGCATGGCGCCCCAAGCCCTTACGGCCAGGGGGTCGTTGGCGCGGTAGCGGTCCTCGACGAGGCGAAGCGCCTTGTCGGACAGTGCCAGGGCGTCGTCCCAGTCCGCCGTGGCCCACATGTCCCACACCCGCATCCAGTCCGCGACCGCCTCCATCACCGGGTCGCCGGACAGCCGGGCCGACCAGGCGGCCCGCTCGCAGGCCATGGCGATCAGCTCGGGGTGGCCGAGCGTGTGCGCGGCGGTGTGCGCGAACTTGCACTCGATCGCGTAGACCGCGAACGCCTCCTCGCGTTCGCGGCCGGTGGACACCTCGGCCAGCGCACGCGCTTCGCGCAGCATGTCCGGGAGCACCTTCAGGATGGCCACGTTGGCGGCCGCGTCCCGGAGCCGGTGCAGGCGCTCCGTCTCGCGCCAGAGTTCCGCCGACGGCCGGGGCGCACCGTCGAAGACCGGCGTGAGGTCGTAGCGGCGAAGCTCCCGCAGGATGGCGGCGGCCGACACCTGCCACTGGTTCTCCGACGGCTTGCCCGCGACGAAGGGCCTCTCGATGAGGTCGTTGGGGTGGCAGTGCAGCGCCGCCGCGACCTGGTTGATGGTGCCGGCCCGGTCGAGCTCGATCGCGCCCTTCTCGACCTTCGACACCCAGCCCTGGGTCCTTCCGGTAGCGGCGGCCAGGTCGGCTTGGGTCATGCCCAACCTCAGCCGCGCCCGCCGCACCCGCTTGCCGATCGACTCCCGTTCCTCCAGCACAGCAGCCCTCCCGCGCTCGCGCCCGCCTGCCCGGTCCGTGAGGCCGCGGTACCACCGGGAAGCTACCGCGTTCCGGCGGGCCGCGGGCCCCGAAGCCCGGCGGGATCCGCTGGACGGCTACGCCGACGTGCGCGGCCCACCGCCATCTGGCTGTCGCTCTTCGCGAGATGCCGGCCCTGCCGATCTAGGGACGCCGGGCGAGCACCTGGAGCACCGGCCACTGGCGCTGCGGACGCTGCTAGAGCCGCCGGTCGATCATGCCCTGGATCCGGGAGATCGGGATCCACTCGATCCGGTCGGCCTCGTGGGTGTCCACCGGCGGTGCGACGTAGGTGGCACCGTGGGCGAGGAACACGTGGTGCTCGGCGTTGCTCATGCCGCCGATGGGCTGGACATAGGCAAGGGCCTCGACCTCGTCCACCTGCCAGCCGGTCTCCTCGAACACCTCGCGGACCGCTGCGGCCTCGAGGGATTCCCCGTCCTCGACGATGCCGCTGGGAATCTCCCAGCTCCAGGTGCCCGTCGCGAAGCGGTGCCGCCACATCATCAGCACCTCGTCCCGGTCGTTGACCACGACGACGGCCGCGACCGGCGCGAATCGCACCAGGTGGTGCTCGTACCGGGCCCTTCCGCGCGGCTCGACGTCGACCAGGTCGAGCCGCACCCACGCGCTGGTGTAGACGGGACGGCTGCCGTGGACGGTCCACTCACTGCTCACTCGCACCTCATGGTCTCGGTGGGGCGGCTCAGCTCGCCGCAGCGTTGAACTTGGCGATCAGGTCCGGGAGTTCCGCCAGCGAGTCGATCCGGAACGTCGCCTGCCCGGCGGCCGGGTCGTGCTGCTGGATCCAGCCCCACGGGCCGCGCCGGATCAACGCCGTCCGCATCCCGGCCGCCCGGGCGGGGAGCACGTCGTTGTCGAGCCGGTCACCGACGTAGAGGATCTCGTGCGACTCGGCGGGCACCGCCTCGGCGACGCGCTCGAAGAAGGCGGGGTCCGGCTTGCTCGCGCCCCAGTCGTCGGAGGTGCCGATCAGGTCGACATCGTCCGTGAACAGCCGACGAAGGATCGCCCCGGCCCGCACGGTCTGGTTGCCGGCGATCGCCAACCACAGGCCCTCCGCCCGGAGTTGAGCGAACGCGCCCCGGACGTCCGGGTAGAGGTCCTCCTCACCGAAGGTCTCCGCCCGGCCGACGGCCACCCGCTTCTCGCGCTCCTCGGAGAGGTCGAAGCCGGGGGCGAAGACCTGGAACGTCTCCCGGTAGTCCCGGCCCTGCGCGATCACCGCGCCGAGCTGGGCCACGAACGTGTGCCTCGGCACGCCCAACCAGTCGGCCCAGGTACCGTACTCCCGGGTCTCGTCGACCAGGCACTCCCCGACGTCGAACACCACAGCCTTGATCATCACAACCGCAGCCTAATGCGACCAGAACACCCCCCGGGCATCCTCTCCCCCGATGACCTGCCACCCCTGCACACCACCGCACTCCCCGCGGGCCGGGCGCACCTGGAGGACCACCGCGTGACCGTCGAACTCCGCCACCACACAACCCTGGCCCCCGACGCCCGGCAGGATCTGCTGGACGTCTACGCCGACGTGCGCGCCCCGCTGCTGCACCTGCCGAACTACCGCGTCGACGTGTTCGCCGAACGCCTCGACCGGCACGCCGCCGAACCGGGCTTCGTCCTCGCCCTCGGCTACGACGGCGAACTGCCGGTCGGCTACGCCTACGGCAACACCATCGCGTCCGGCGACCGGTACTGGAAGCGCATGACCGAGCCCCTCCCCCACGGATACACCGACACCCCGGCCCTGGCCATCAAGGAGATCGGCGTCCGCACCCCCTGGCGCGGCAGCGGAACCGCCCGCCGCATCCACGACGCACTGCTGGCCGGCCGCCCCGAAAGCCGTGTCACGCTGCTGGTGAACCCGCTCGCCGGAGACGGGAAAGTCCAACGCCTCTACGAGGCCTGGGGCTACCAGGCGTTCAACGCCCAACAGCCCGCGCCGGACTCGCCCCGGCTGACCGCGATGATCCGTCCGACCCACTGACCCTGCCAGGGGAACCGTCATCGGGGTCCCCGCCAGGGCCACTACACAACTGCACACACGCCGCATCGCGCCGGACCATCGACCTATTGTCTCGGCCCCGCCTGCGCGAGGCGGCGGGGCCGGGGAGAGCATGGCGCAGCTACAACACCCCTGTTGCCGTACGAGGTTGGCCGAATCTGAAGGAGGAAACGGCATGGCGATCGAGGCGGAGCTCAAGGCGGTCGTACGCGACCCCGAGCGTGTCCTCGCACGGCTGGAGGAGCAGTACGGGGCCGGCCGGGCCGAGGTCTACCGCGACACCTACTACGACGCGCCGGACGGCAGTCTGACGGGCGCCGACCGTGAGCTCCGGGTCCGCACCGTGCACGGGCCCGACGACACCGTCACCCTGCTCACGTACAAGGGCGCCCGGGTGGACGAGGCGTCCGGGTCGAAGTGGGAGGCCGAGACGCGGGTGGAGGACGCCGAGGCGGTGCACGAGATCATCCGCGGCCTCGGCTTCACCCCGCGCATCCGGTTCGAGAAGCGGTGCCGCAACCACGCCTTCGAGCGCGACGGCCGACGGTTCCTCGCCACCCTCGTCCGCGTCCCGGAACTCGACGCGACGTTCATCGAGGTCGAGACCGCTGCCGCAGCCGAGGACGGCCTCGCAGCGGCGCTCGACACCGTGCGGGCCGTGCTGGCCGATCTCGGGATCGGTGACGACGACCTGACGACGGAGCTGTACACGGACGCGGTGGCCGCGGCTCGCACCTGACGGGTCGAGGACTGTGGGAGAAAGGGCATGACATGCGGACGGCCCCGACTGCGGAGGTGGCAGGCCATGCCCAGGCGTGACTACGAGGACGACCCGAACGCCCCCGAGGCGAACTCGCTGGTCCCGGCCGCGTCCGTGGTCGTGGTCGACGACGCCGGACGCGTCCTGCTCCAGCGCCGCACCGACAACGGGATGTGGGCGCTGCCCGGCGGCCGGATGGACATCGGCGAGTCGATCGCCGGCTGCGGCATCCGCGAGACGCGCGAGGAGACCGGCATCGACGTCGAGATCACCGGGATCGTCGGCACCTACACCGACCCGGGCCACGTCCTCGCCTACGACGACGGCGAAGTCCGCCAGGAGTTCTCCGTCTGCCTCCTCGGACGCCCGGTCGGCGGGGAGCTGCGGGTGTCCGACGAGTCCCACGAGGTCGCGTGGTTCACCCCGGCCGAGACGGACAGGCTGGCGATGGTGCCGAGCATCCGCAAGCGGCTGACGGACTGGCGCTCCGGGGCGATCCCCGTGGTGCGCTAGCCACCCCTCCCTGTCCTTCCTCGGCGTAGAAAGCGGAACACCATCCCATGCCCGACCAGGAACGCGTCATCCGGATCCGCCGCCCCTACCTCGACCTGATCGCCGCCGGCACCAAGACCATCGAGGTACGCGTCGGCTACCCCAGCATGCGCAGGATCCGTCCGGGACAGACCCTCGTCTTCGAATCCGGCGACACCCACTGCCGCACCCACGTCACCAGCGTCACGGAGTACCCGAGCTTCGACGCCATGCTCGACACCGAGGACCCGGCGGCGATCGGCTCCGAGGGGATGAGCCGGACCGAACTCCTCACCGCCTGCCGCGAGATCTACCCACCCGAGAAGGAGCAGCTCGGCGTCCTCGCGATCCACCTCCGACTCACCCCGTAACCAGGAGCCAGCCTCACCCGCGCAGGAAGTCGACCCCGCCGACTTCCTGCGCGGGAGCCAGGAGCGAGCGGTGTGGGGCGGCCCGATCCGACAGCACGACGATCAGCTCCGGACGGAGTCTCTGTCCAAGGTGGCTTCGCTCGACGTGATCCGCGCTGCACCGACGCCAGCTGGCACAGGTCCGGGTACGGCAACAACGGGGCACCTGCGTCGAGGTGGCGCCCGGATTCCCCGACGTGAGGCCCGTTCGCGATTCCAAGGACCCGAACGGACCGGCCCTGATCTTTGCCGCCAAGGCCTGGGAACCGTTCGTCACCGCTCTCCGCAGTGACGAGTTCGGCGAGGTCTGAACCAAGGATCTCCCCGGTCGGCCAGATGCTCGGCGGCCGGGGCCGGCCACGGAGCGGATCAGCTGCACCGTTCTGCTGCACGCCGCCGCCGGTGGACGCAACGGCGTTGAAGTCCTAGTTGTATTCGAACCAGGTCAGGATGGCCTTCACCCGGCGGTTGTCCTCGCCGGAGGGCATGCCGAGTTTCAGGAAGACGTTCCCCACGTGTTTGGCCACGGCGGCGCCCGAGAGGAACAGTTCTGCCTCGATCTCCGCGTTGGAGCGGCCTTCGGCCATGAGGGCGAGCACCTCCTGTTCGCGGGCCGTGAGCCGGGCGAGCGGGCCCCGCGGCGGGTCGGCGCGGGTGACGTGGCGGACCACCTCGGGGTCGATCACCACTCCGCCGCCGGCGACCGTCTCGACGGCCCGCAGGAAGTCCGCCACTCTGCCCACCTTCTCCTTGAGCAGGTAGCCGACCGCCCCGTCGGCGCCCGGGCCGTTCAGGAGTTCGCGCACGTACGGGCCCGTGACGTAGGCGGAGAGGACCAGGACCGGCAGGTCCTTGTGCCGCGACCGAATGTCGATCGCGGCCCGGAGTCCGTCGTCGGTGTTCCCGGGCGGCATGCGGACATCCGTGATCACCAGGTCGGGGGCGGCTCCGGCGGCGGCGAGGTCGTCGACAGCGGCGACCAGTTCGTCGGCGTCCTCGCATTCGCGGATCACGTCGTGGGCACTGGAAACCAGGATCTCCCGGATTCCGGCGCGTATCAGCCAGACTGTCGTCCGCCAGGATGATTCTCACAATCGATTTCCCATCGCTTTCCCTGTCGAATTCCGTCACCACGGGGGTTGGGCCGGGGCGGATGCCACGACCTCCGTTCCGCCGCCCGGCGGGCTGGTGATTTCGAGGTTCCCACCGACGCTTCGCATCCGCTCACGCAGCCCGGAGAGCCCGGATCCGGTGCTGATCCGCGCGCCGCCGGCGCCGTCGTCGCCCACCCGGACGCGGACGCCGCCCTCGGTGCACCGCATGTCGATCCGGGCGCTCCCGACGCCCGCGTGCTTGGCGATGTTCGTCAGGGCCTCGGAGACCGTGAAGTACACGGCCGCGGCGATCGGCGAGGAGAGCCAGGCGTCCGTACCGGTGCTGGTCAGTTCGACCCGCAACGGTGATCTGGCCACCAGTTCCCGGACGGCGGCGACGAGGCCGAGATCGCTCAGTTCGCTGGGGTGGATGTCGCGCACCGTCTCCCTCAGCCGTTCGAGCGCGCGCTCCGCCTGGGCCTGGGCCTGGCGGGCCAGTTGGACGATCCGTTCCTGCTCGGTGGCCGTCGCCGCGGCTTCCAGGATTCCCAGGCGCATGACGAGGGCGACGAGTTCCTGCTGGGCGCCGTCGTGCAGGTCACGCTCGATGCGCCGGCGCTCGTTCTCGAAGGCCGCCGTCAGCGAGGCCCGGCTGGTGCGGAGTTCCTCCAGTTTCGCGAGCAGGTCGGGGTTCCGGCTCCCCGAGAAGGCCCGCAGGAGCAGGTCGCGGAGCAGGGAGACGCCGGTCAGCGCGCCCACGGTGACCGCACCGAGGGCGATTCCCGCGGGCACCGCCACGAGGGTTTCCCACAGGGCGGCCGGGGTGAACGGGCCGACTTCCGCGGCGATGCCGAAACCCCAGAGGACGGGGGAGAACACCAGCGCCAGGGCGCCGAGGAATCCGAAGAAGCCCACCAGCAGCGAGAGCGCGGACAGGAGCGCGGCGGTGACGAACACGGGCAGGTCGGTCCTCCACACCGACCGTGCCCGCAGCCGGCCGGCCACCCACCGCGGCCAGCTGCGGTCGGCGGGCCGCAGCGGCATCGTCCGGACTCCGCACCACTGCGCCCTGGAGCGGTCCAGTTCGGCCACCACCGGAACCGATACCGGCGCGGCGAGAACGGAAATCAGGAGAATCGGAAAGGCGGCCGCTGCGACGAATTCGGTCAGCAGCCTCCGGGCAACACGAATCTGCGCCATGATCGACATTTTCGCACGGTTCGGACCGGTCGGGCGGTAGATCCAAGTCTACCTCCGATAGCAGTGCAGGCTCCCGTGCACTCCACTGCCCGGCCCTGTTTTCCTTGATTCATGCCATTTCCCACTGCCGCTCCCGTGCCGTGCATTCGTTTGCGCGGCCTTCGGACGGAATTCCCCATTCCCGGCCGCCGGGGCGAGACGACGCGCGTCCTGCACGACATCGACCTGAAGATTCCCGAAGGCCGGCTGACCGCCGTCGTCGGCCCCTCCGGTTCGGGCAAGTCGACGCTCCTGCTCTGCACGGCCGGGCTGGAGCGGGCGACCGCGGGGTCCGTCGAGATCCTCGGGACGGACGTCCGCTCGCTCAGCCCCCGCAAGCAGGCCGCGTTCCGCAGCGAGAACATCGGCTTCGTCTTCCAGGAGTACAACCTCGTCAGCTCGCTGACGGTCGAGGACAACATCGCCCTGCCGGCGCGGCTCGCCGGCCGCCGGGTGCCCCGGGCGCGGGTCGAGGACGCCATGGCGCGGCTCGGCATCGCCAAGCACGCGCGGCGACGCCCCGACCGCCTCTCCGGTGGCGAGCGCCAGCGCGTCGCGGTGGCCCGGGTGGTGGCGAACCAGCCGCGGATCGTCTTCGCCGACGAGCCGACGGGTGCGCTCGACCTCAAGTCGGGTCATGTGGTGCTCGACTGGCTGCAGGCGCTTCCCGCGCAGGGGAGCACGGTGCTCATGGTCACCCACGACCCCCACGCCGCCGCGCGGGCCGATCAGGTCGTGGTGATGGGGTCCGGGCGGGTACACGCCGTCATCCCCGGTGGCGACTCCCGCGCGGTGGGCGACGCCGTCCTCGCGGCGCAGTCGGCGGACGAGGCGGGCGGGGAGGAGTCGTGATCCGGCTCGTGCTGTCGGACATCCGCCTGCAGGCGTCGATGTGGTGGTGGACGCTCCTGTGCGCCACGGTCGGCGCGGCGTGCTCGGCGGGCTCGGCCATCGCGATGTTCACCGCCGTCTCGGCGGCGCGGGCGGCGGGTGACGCACGGATGGTCTCCGCGTCGATCGCCCTCGGCGGCAACATCGTCTTCTTCACCGTGCTCGCCGCCGTGGGCGTCGTCGCCTCCGCGGTCGGCCTGACGCTGACGACCCAGCGGCGCGAGCACGCCCTGTGGGTGATCCTCGGGATTCCGCGCCACCGGGTCAGGTTCGTCCTGCGGACGCAGACGGTGGTGCTGGGCGCGGTGGCCGGCGCGCTGGCCGCACCGCTCGCCCTGCTGGTCGCTGGTGTCGCCCTCGCGCAGTGGAAGGGGACGGGCCTCGAACTGCACGGGGCCTCGGCCGGGTTCCGGTTCTGGTACGTCGGCGTGAGCGTGCTGTTCGGACTGGTTCCGTGCCTGCTCGGCGGCTGGGGCGTCACCCGGCGGGCCGCCAGGACGCCGGAGATGCGCGCCTTCCGGGACTTCTCCGACCCCCCGGCGCGGCCGGGCGTCGCCCGCGCTGCCCTCGCCCTGTGCCTGCTCGCCGGCGTGGTCGGGATGTGGATCCCCGGCCTGGGCCTCGAACTCGAGGGCGGGCTCGCCCAGCGGACGGCCTTCGCGTTCGCCGGGAACCTCTTCCTCCTCTGCCTGCTGCTGCTGATGGGGCCGTGGGTGCTCACCCCGCTGATGAGGCTCTGGACGGCGCTGGTGCCCTCGCGCGGCGTCGCCTGGCACCTGGCCGTGCAGTCGTGCCGGGCCCGCGCGACGAGGAGCGTCACCACGGTGCTGCCCTTCGCGCTCTCCCTGTCGTTCGTCGGCCTCTTCATGGTGATGGGGAAGGTCATGCCCGGAGGCAACGCCGGGCTGGACGACATCCTGGTCGTGCTGGGCTGGGTCTTCGTCGTGTCCTGGGTCGGGGGCCTCGCCGTGATCGCCCTCGTCGGGCGGGAACGCGCCCGCGACTGCGCCGTCGTGACGGTGGCCGGTGCGCGGCCGGGCGTGGTCACCCGGTCGATGGTCTACGAGGGGGCGATCTACGCGGGGACGGCGATCGTCTTCGGCGCGCTGTTCGTCGCCGTGTCGAGCCTCACCACCGCCCTCGGAGCCCGGACCGACGCCGTCCGGGTCCTGGCGGGCCTCCCCTGGGCCACGCTCGGGGCGCTCGCCGCCGCGACGCTGGTCACCACCTGCCTCGCGCTGGTCCTGCAGGCGGCCCGGGTGTCGCGCACGGTCGCGGTCCGGGCGCTGCGCTCGTGAACCGGGCACTGCGCTCGTGAACCGGGGCGCGGGAACCCGCACCACCCTGCCCGTTCATGCTCGTTGACGAAGGAAGAACCCGATGGAACCGACCACCCGCACGCTTCTCGCCCTCGGCGGAGCCGCCCTCCTCGGCCTCGCCGCCACGGCCTGCACCACGGACGGCGCCTCGGCCGACGCGACCGTGGAATCGAAGTCCTTCGACTTCGCCGGCGGCAGCCTGACCGTCGACTCCGGTTCCGCCGACCTCGCGCTGGTGGCCGCCGACATCGAGGACGTTCAGGTGGAACGACGGGTCAGCGGCACGAAGGTCGGCGGGGAGGTGGGGTCCGGCTGGCAGCTCGAAGGGGGCACGCTCACACTCTCGCTGGACTGCACGGGGATCTCGGTGGGCTGCGGCGCGAAGTACACCGTGAAGGTGCCGCGCGCCGTCGCCGTCACCGCCGAGAGCGGCAAGGGGCGCATCGAGGCCACCGGCTTCACCGCGGACTTCTCGGCCCGGACCGCCGGCGGCGACGTCCGGCTGTCGGACCTCCACGGAGCCAAGCTGGCCCTGCAAGGCGGCGACGGAAGCATCAAGGGCGACGGGATCTCCGCCCGGTCCGTCAGCGTCACCTCGCGCAACGGCACCGTCGCCCTGCGCCTGGCCGCCGTGCCCGACCTGGTCGACGTGCAGAGCAGGGACGGCGACGTCGAGCTGGGCCTGCCGGACTCGACGTACGCGGTCCGCACGGCCGCGAAGAAGGGCGACGTCACCGTGAACGTCGCGAAGGACGAGGCGAGCGGCCGTTCCGTGGCCGTCCGGACCCGCAACGGCAGCATCGCCATCGGCAAGGGCGGGAAGCCCTGACCGCCGCGCGGCAACCAGGCCGGAAGCCTTCGATCGAGCGCGAAAGCCGAACAGGAAAGTCGAACAGGAAAGAACGAATGCCAAGCAACTCCCTCTCCGGAATCAAGGCCCCTCGGGTACGGCGGCGTACCGCCCTGGCGCTCGCCGCTTCGATGACGGCCGCCGTGGCGATGACGGCGTGCTCCCACGACTCCACGGACGACTCGGCCTCTCCCGCACCGGGTGCCGCACGGGTGAGCGCCGACCTGCAGAAGCTCATGAGCACCGCGCCGTGGTCGTCGGGCCAGTGGGGCCTGCAGGTCGCCGACCTGCAGACCGGGAAGGTCGTCCAGTCCAAGGGCGCCGATTCCCAGTTCATGACCGGTTCGACGGCCAAGACCTTCGCGGTCGGTGCCGCGCTCGACGTCCTGGGTGACGACCATCGCTTCCGTACGCCCGTGGTGCACTCGGGTACGGTCTCCGCGGACGGGCAGCTCTCCGGCGACCTCATCCTGGTCGGGAACGGCGATCTGGCACTCGGCGGGCGGACCACCGCGTCAGGCGGACTGGACGTCCCCGACTTCGACCACTACGACGCCAACGCCGTCCCCGGCATGGCGACCATCACCGCAGAGGACCCGCTGGCGGGCGTCAACGAGCTGGCCCGACAGGTCGCGGCCAGCGGAGTCCGCCACGTCGACGGCGACGTGGTGATCGACAACCGACTCTGGGATCCGGTGTCGATCGGCGGGCTGCCGGTCACCCCGACCATCGTCAACGACAACCTGATCGACGTGCTCATCACGCCGGGCGCACCCGGCGAGCCGGCCAAGGTCGACTGGCGCCCGAAGACGGCCGCCTTCGGCGTCGACGCGCAGGTGACGACCACACCCGCCGGAAGCAAGCCGGCGGTGACGACCGAAAGCGTGAGCCCTGGTCACATCCGGGTCCGGGGTTCCGTGCCCGCGGACGCGAAGGCCCCCTTCGTGACGACCTACCAGGTCCCCGACCCGGCGGCGTTCGCCCGCACCGTCCTCATCGAGGCCCTCGCCAGGAACGGCGTCAGCGTGTCCGCCCCCTCGCTGGGAGCGAACCCCGACAGCAGGCTCCCCCCGTCGGCGGAAGTGAACTCGCTGCCCGTATCGGCGACCTACACCTCTCCGCCCTTCAAGGAGTACGCGAAGCTGATCAACAAGGTCAGCCACAACCTCGGGGCGAACCTTCTGCCGCCGCTGATGGCGGCACACAACGGGCAACGAACCTATGCGGACGGCATGAAGACCGAGAAGGAGTTCCTCGCCCGCTCGGGTGTGGACCCGAACTCGGTGAGCCTCGTCGACGCCCAGGGCCTCCCCGGCGACAAGGCGACGCCGACCGCCCAGGTGGCGCTGCTGCGGCACCTGGCACGACAGGACGACTTCGACGTCTTCTACGACTCCATGCCGAACATGGGCGTCGACGGCTCGCTCGCCGACGTCATCGACCGCACCGACCCCGCCGCAGGACACATCCGCGCGAAGACCGGCACCCTGGTCAGCCCCTACCAGGGCAAGCTGGCTCTCGGCACGAAGGCGCTCGCAGGCTACATCGATGCGAAGGACGGCCACCGCTACGCCTTCGCGATCTACGTGAACAACATCCCGGTGCCCAGCGACTCCGTGAGCGATGCCATCGACCTCGCGCTCAAGGCCAACAAGCAACTGGGAGCGATGGCCGCCACCATCTACAAGTCGCCCAAGGCGTGAAGGCCATCCTGACCTGGTTCGAAGACGACCAGGACTCCAACGCCGTCGCGTCTACCGGCGGCGGCGTGCTGCAGGTCCGTCCTCCATGACCTTGCCATCGGTTGTCGATCTTCGCGAGATGCCGGACCTGTCGGTCCAGGGCCACCGGGCGAGCGCCTGGGGCACCGGCCACTGGCGCTGCGGACGCTGCTAGAGCCGACGGTCGGTCATGCCCTGGGTCCGGGAGGCCAGGATCCGTACGACGAGGCGACGGCCTGGTCCCGGCGAGCCCACGCGCTCGCTGCGTGACGCTACAGCTCGGGCAACCGGTCAACGGGGGCGGGGGATCGCCGCTCTTCCAGTCAGTAGAGGTAGATCCGCAGGTCAGTTGCCAGGCCACCGGCGATGTAGAGCTCAAAGTCGCGGACGGCAGCGGCTACGCCCTGGCCTGCCCGGACATCGCTCTCCTCCCATGTGCTCCGTTGATCGGAGAGGTACTGCACGACCTGGCCGCGGTCACGCCACCACTCCCGGACCGTTTGCGGTGTCCATCGCGAGTCGCCATCGCAGCCGTACCCGAGGAACGGGTCGTTGTCTGCCGCCTCGACCAGCAGGGCCGTGTCCGCAGGCGTTCTGGGCTGGCGGTAGACGTACTCGCTGAGGTATCTGCCTCCGTAGAGAACGTGAGCGGGTGCCGAAAGCCGTCCCGTCCAGCAGGTATCGGTCTCCCCGCCGTAGAAGGGCCCGGGAACGTTGAGCCACAGTCGGTCTTCCCAACGGCCTCGGAAGGCGTCACGGTCCTTGCCGAGGATGGCCATCGGGTCGAAGTAGAGCGTCATCAGCCGAGACTAGGGCATCCGTTCGAGCTCGACGACGGGAGGGCGACTTCCCGGTCCCCCGGGCTCGCCTCGGCCGCGGTCGGCGCTGTGTCAGGACGAGAGACCGGGCGCACGAAAACCGGCTGCCCTCGAACCGGCGTCTGCTCCATGATCCCGGGGCGGGAGTCCGAGCTGCCGTCTCAGCCCTTCAACGACCAGGAGCCCGTATGTCGGTCGAGCTCGACATCCCGGAATTCCCCCAAGAGGAGCCTCCCGGCGAGATCACCTGCCGGCAGAAGCCCTGGAACGGTGTCCTCGTCAGGGTGGACCGGATCCCCTTCAAGGCCGGAGACAAGCTCACCTTCGACGTCACGGTCTGCAGCGACTTCCAAGGGCAGACCCCGGCCGCGGCAGTCCAGGGCGTCGTGAACATCGCCGCTGACACCGCCACGGTCGACTACGCCATCCCATGGGACGGCGTCCTCAACGCCGTCACCGAAGGTTCCATCATGGTCTTCTACACCCTCACTCCCGCCGACGGCAGCAAGCCAACGACCTCTGAGGGCGCCATAGTCCGGTACTCCCGCCGGCAGCCCGGTGGCGCCGTCTGCGGCCCGGACAGCTGAACGACCTCCAGCCGGCACGCCGGTGGGCGTTCCACAGCCAGGGCGTTGGCCTCGGCCGCGCAGGAAGTCGGCGGGGCCGACTTCCCGCGCGGGGTGGGTACCGGGGGGCGGGTCATGTCGGGTGGATGAGGCGGGTTTCGTAGGCGAGGACCACGGCCTGGATGCGGTCGCGGAGTTCGAGCTTGTGGAGGATGCGGCCCAGGTGGGACTTCACGGTGGCCTCCGCGAGGTGCAGGGTGGCGGCGATCTCGGTGTTGGACAGGCCGCGGCCGACCTGGACGAGTACCTCGCGTTCGCGGGTGCTGAGCCGGTTCAGCCGCTCGTCGTGGTCGGGGTCGCGGCCGTCGGGGATGTGCGGGCGGAGGTTGTCCAGGAGGCGGCGGGTGATCCGCGGGGAGAGTACGGCGTCGCCGGCGGCGACGTTGCGGATCGCGGTGAGGAGTTCCTCGGGGCGGGCGTTCTTCAGCAGGAAGCCGGAGGCTCCGGCGTTGAGCCCGGCGAAGGCGTACTCGTCCAGGTCGAAGGTGGTGAGGATGAGCACTCTGCTCTGCGGCGAGGCCGCGATGAGCTGCCCGGTCGCCTCGATGCCGTCGGTTCCGGGCATCCGGACGTCCATGAGGACGACGTCGGGGCGCAGTTCGCGGGCGAGGCGTACGGCCTGGGCGCCGTCGGCGGCTTCGCCGACCGGTGCCATGTCGGGCTGGGCTTCCAGGACGGTGCCGAAGGCCATCCGGAGGAGTGCTTCGTCGTCGGCGATCAGGATGCGGATCGTCATGCGGGCGGCGCTCCGGCGCTGTCGAGGTGGAGGCGGGTGTGGACCCGCCAGCCGCCGTCGGGAAGCGGTCCGGCGTGCAGTGTGCCCCCGTAGGCGGCCGAGCGTTCGCGCATGCCGGGGATGCCGTGGCCGGGCGGCACGACGACGGAAGCGGCAGCGGTGGCGGTGGCGGGCTGGGGCGGGTGGGGGCCGGTGTCGGTGACGTCCACGGTGACGGTCGCGGTCGCGCAGTGGATGCGGACCGTCGCGCGGGTGCCGACGGGCGTGTGCTTGAGGGTGTTGGTCAAGGCTTCCTGTACCAGGCGGTAGACGGTGAGTTGGGCGGTGGCGGGGATGTGGGCGTGGCCGCCGTGGACGTCGAGGCCGGTGGGCAGCCCGGCGGCGCCCATCTGGTCGGCGAGGGCGGCCAGTTGGGCGATGCCGGGCAGCGGGTGGCGCCGCGCGTCCGGTTCGTCGGTGCGCAGGACGCCCAGCGAGCGGCGCATGTCGGTCAGGGCCTGCCGGCCGGTCTCGGAGATCTGGAGCATCGCGGTGGTGGCCTTGTCGGGCGACCGGTGCTGGGCGTAGACGGCGGCGTCGGTGAGCGCGACCATGACGGACAGGTTGTGGGTGACGATGTCGTGCATCTCCCGGGTGATGCGGGTCCGTTCCTCGGCGGCGGCCAGTCGCGCCTGCTGTTCCTGTTCGTGTTCCAGGCGTGCGGCCCGCTCCTCCAGGGCGGCGAGGTAGGCGCGCGTGGTGCGCACGTTCACGCCGAGGACGGCGGCGGCGACGGCCAGGGCGGTGACCGCGACGAAGGGGGTCAGGAACGCGCCGTCCGTCGACCAGCGCAGGCAGGCCAGCAGGGCCCCCGCCTCCACGGCGGCGCCGGCGACGAGCGTGCCGCGCCGGCCCGAGGTCGCTGCCACCGTGTAGAGGGCCACCAACAGGGCGACGTCGGCGGGCAGTTGGACATCGGCCAGCCACTGGACGAGGGCCGCGGCCGCCACGGCGGCGAACACCGTGCGCGGGGCCCGGCGCCGCCACAGCAGGGGCAGGGTGAGGGCGGCGGTGAGGGCCGCGGCCACCGGCAGCTCGTGCGGTGCGCGGGTGGTCGCGACGTTGAGGAGCAGGAGCGTCGCCAGCAGGGCGTCCCACGCCGTGGGCGGCAGCCGGGAGCGCCAGC
>NZ_LFVW01000300.1:0-9153 GCF_001182915.1 Kitasatospora sp. MY 5-36 | reverse complement strand
GCCAGATCGACCAGCGGGACGCCCTCCCCCGCCGCACCGCCGCCCTGGGCCGGAACGCCCACCCCCGCCCCCGCCGCACCGCTCCCCGAACCGTGCACCACCCCGCTCACCGCGCCTCCGCCCCCGCCCGGACCGCCGCGCCCACCGGCACGGTGACCCCGCCGAGTTCGAGGCTGAGCGAGGCCGCCTCCAGCAGCTGCAGCACCCGCACCCCGGCCCGGCCGTCGGTGAGCGGGGCCCGGCCCTCGGTGATGGCGGCGGCGAACTCGGCCATCACGTTGCGCAGCGCCTCCTGCTCGACCAGCGCCGGCGCGACCATCTCGCCGACCCGGTAGGAGATCAGCGCCCGGTGCCGGATCTCGTCGGTGAGCTGGTCGGGCGGGGTGAGGTCGACGCCCCGGTCGTGCACCGCCAGCCGGGCCTGCGGGTTGAGGTCGTCCCAGACCAGGGTGCGCCGCGAGCCGCCGATCAGGGTGGTGCGGACCTTGGTCGGGGAGAGCCAGTTGACGTGGCAGTGCGCGAGCGCGCCGTTGCTGAGCCGGACCGTCAGGTACGCGACGCAGGCGCGGCCGGCCCCGATCGGGTCGGCGCCCTGGGCGGACACCCCGACCGGTTCGACCCCGGGCGGCAGCACGAAGTCCAGGATCGACAGGTCGTGCGGGGCGAGGTCCCACAGCACGTCGACGTCCGGCTGCACCAGGCCGAGGTTGATCCGCACCGAGTCGAAGAACTGGACGTCCCCGATCTCCCCGCCGTGCACCAGCTCGCGGATCCGCCGCACCGCGGGGGTGTAGCAGAAGGTGTGGTCGCACATCAGCACCAGCCCGCGCCGCTCGGCCAGGTCGACCAGTTCCTCGGCCTCGGCGGCGGAGGTGGTGATCGGCTTCTCCACCAGGACGTGCTTGCCGGCCTCCAGCGCCGCCCGCACCAGCGCGTAGTGGGCGCCCGCCGGTGTGGCCACCGCGACCGCGCCGACCCGTTCGTCCGCCAGCACCCGCCGGTAGCTGGCGGTCGCCCCGACGGTGCTGTACTCCCCCAGCACCGCGCGGGCCTTGGCCTCGTCCAGGTCGCACAGCCAGTGCAGCCGCAGCGCCCGGGTCTGCTGCGCGTTGCGGACCAGCTTCGGGCCCCAGTAGCCGGCCCCGACCACGGCCAGCCCGACGGGGCGCTCGGGCACCGGCCGGGGCGGCTCGTCCGGTGCGGGTACGTGGCCGCCGGGTGCCTGGTTGGCGGCCGGCCAGTGGTCGTCCTGCGGTTCCGACGTCATCGCACGGGCCCCTTCGCTCAGCGCCGGGGTGGGCGGCAGGCCCTCCCCGGTGGCCTCAACGTCCGGCGCGGGCACGGGAGTCGGGCCCGCCCGGCGGTTGCTCCGCGCGGTCGGCCGCGTCCCCCTTCGGCTCGCTGCCGGAACGGTACCGGCCGCGTACCGGCCTCCGGGGCCGTTTCGGTAAATCGGCGGACAAGTCGTGACGGACGCGTGCGCGTTCGGCCAGCATCGGGTGACCGCCGGGCCGGTCCGTGGCGCCACCGGCCGCCGCCGCACCCCGGTTGCGCGGTTGTCAGTGCCGTTTGACAGGCTTGCCCCTGAACAGGCTTGCCCCGGACGGGCCCGGTCACTCCGGCCGACACCGGGTTACCAGGAGGAGGACGACGGATGACCACCGGTGAGCCGGCGGGCCCGCCCGTGCTGCGCCACCACCGCGACAGCCTGCTGCCCGCCGTCGCCGCCGCGCTGTCGCTCAAGGGCGGCGAGGTGCACACCCTGGCGGGCGACAAGGATCCGCGCCGCCCGGTGCTGCACCACCTGGTCGCCGATTTCCTGGACGCCCTGCCGACGGAGGCCCGCGAACGGTTCACCGGCCGCTGCCCGGAGGCCGTCCTGCTCTCCCAGCACCTGGCCGCGGTCGACGGCCGGCGCTCCAAGCGCGCCGCCCGCAAGCCGATGACGCTGCACGAGGCCCGCAAGGCGCTCAAGGGCTCCCGGATGACGACCGTCCGCATCCGCGAGGAGGGGGATCCGGCGCACGGCAGCCACGCCCCGCCCTGCCGCTCCTGCGCTCCGATGCTGGAGCACTTCACCGTGCGCAGCGTCGCCGTCGGGCCGCCCGCGCACTGACCGCCCGCGCACCGGCCGGCCGAGCCACCGGCACGTCCCCCGTCCCCCAGCCCTGGAGCCCGCCCTGAACCCGCCCATCCCGCCCGCACCGGCCACCCTCTCCCCCGCCGGCGCCCGGACCCGCCCGCGCTTCCCCGCCGACGTCGCCGCCGAGCTCAAGGCGGCCGGCTGGCACCCCGGCCGCTGGCAGATCCGGCAGGCCGAGGAGTGGGCCGACGCCCTGGTCGGGTACGGCGCGCCCACCGGCGTGACGCACGCGGTGTTCCCGGCGGCGGTGGAGGCCTGGGCCGAGTTCGGCGGCCTCGCCTTCGACCTGTCCGGCCCGGGCCGCCAGCTGGCCCGCACGCCGTTCCTGATCGACCCGCTGTGCGGCCTGCACCAGCCGCGCACCCTGCTCGACCTCGGCCGGGCGCTGGGCACCCGGCTGGCCCCGCTCGGCGAGGAGGCGTACGGGCAGGCGCTGCTGGCCGTCGACGAGGAGGGCCGGGTCTACAGCCTGGACCACACCGGCGAGTGGTTCCTCGGGCACGGCATCGACCAGGCGGTCTCCGCCCTGGTCCTGGGCACGGCCCCGGAGCGGCTGCGGACCCCGGACGAGTACTGACGAGTACTGACGGGCACCGAGGCGTACGGAGGAGGAGCACCGGGAGCGCCGGGCCCGGCTCAGCGCAGCCGCTCGGCCCGCACCGCCAGCCGGGACGGCAGCACCGCCTCGATCCGGAACCCGCCGTCCGCCTCCGGCCCGGAGGAGAAGGTGCCGCCCAGCGCGATCACCCGTTCCCGCATCCCGACCAGCCCGTTGCCCCCGCTGGGCAGCTTCGCCGCGCCCCGCTCCCCGCCCGGGCAGGCGTTCACCACGGCCACCCGCACCCCGTTCGGCGCGTACGAGAGCAGGACGGACACCTGGGCGCCGCCCGCGTGCTTGTGCGCGTTGGTCAGGCCCTCCTGGACGACCCGGTAGGCGGTCTGCTCGGCCTCGCCGGTGAACTCCTGCCGGCTGCCGCTGACCGTCAGGGTCACCGCCATCCCGGCCACCCGGGACTGGTCCACCAGCCGCGGCAGCCCGGCCAGCGAGTCCGGCTCCGGCTGCCGCTCGTCGTCCATCCGCAGCACCCCGAGGATCTCGCGCAGTTCGTTCAGCGCCTGCCGGCCGACCTCGCCCATCAGCTTGGCGCTCTGCGCCGCCTTCTCCGGGTCCTTGCCGACGATCCGCTCCAACGCCCCGGCGTGCACCACCATCAGCGACACCCGGTGCGCCACCACGTCGTGCATCTCCCGGGCGATCCGGGTGCGCTCCTCCAGCCGGGCCCGGCGGGCGCGCTCCTGCGCCTGCTCGGCCAGCAGGTCCAGTTCGGTCTCCAGGCCGTGCGCGCGGTCCTTGAGCGACTCGATCAGCCGCCGCCGCGCGCCGACGTACAGTCCGGTCAGCACCGGGGCGACCGTCAGCCCGACCGCCACCAGCAGCGACAGCAGGATCTGACCCCACAGCGGCGGCGGGTCCACCGGCCCGTCCCCGGGCGTCATCAGCGACACCGCCATCACGGCGGCCGCCTCGGCGAAGGCCAGCGCGGACAGCGCGACCACCCGGCGGCGCCGCGAGGGCCACTCCCAGGTCGACGCCAGCGTGTACAGCGCCACCACCAGCAGCACCACGCCCAGCATTCCCGGCATCACCAGCAGCGTCACCAGCACCGGGACGGCCGGCCAGCGCCGGCGCACCACCAGGGAGCCGCCGGCCAGCGTGCCGAGCACGGCTATCCCGACCGCTCCCGCGGTGCTGACGTGGATCCGGGCGGAGAGGAAGGCGATCGTGCTGGCCGCGCACTCGACGGCGGCGAGCAACGCCAGCCCGATGTCCAGGAAAGCGCTGCGCGGCCGCTTCCACCACAAGAACGACCGGACCGGCACGCGCTCCCCAGGCGAGTTGCTCATGCCCCACAGCGTAAGCGGCAACCCCCTCCCCTCCCCACCGGGATCTCCCCGTACACCCCCCTAGGCCGTCAAGTGGTCCAGACCACAGGTGGTTTTCGGCAGCCCTGTCCGCCATCCGGCCACGTCGCGGACAGCACCCTCCCCGACACCTATGCTGGTCGCGTCGGACAGCGCGGTCCGCACGCGTCACACCCGCCACACGCGTGTGGACCTGTGACGATGAGCCGTTGCCGAACCCCACCACCACAGGGAGACAGCCGTGACCGCTCCGGTCCCCACCCCGGCGGACAGCCCCACGCCCGTCGTCGCCGATCCCGACAACGCCGCCCTGCGTGCGGACATCCGCCGCCTCGGCGACCTGCTCGGCGAGACGCTGGTCCGCCAGGAGGGCCCCCAGCTGCTGGGCCTGGTCGAACAGGTCCGCCTGCTGAGCCGCACCGACGGCGAGGCCACCGCCGAACTCCTCTCCGACATCGACCTGGACACCGCCGCGAAGCTGGTCCGGGCGTTCTCCACCTACTTCCACCTCGCCAACGTCACCGAGCAGGTGCACCGCGGCCGCGAGTTCGCCACCCGCCGCGCCCGCGAGGGCTCGCTGCTCGCGCAGACCGCCGACCTGCTCGCCGAGGCCGACGCCAAGCACCTCCAGGACACCCTGGCCCACCTCGCCGTGCGCCCGGTCTTCACCGCGCACCCCACCGAGGCCGCCCGCCGCAGCGTCCTCAACAAGCTGCGCCGGATCGGCGAACTCCTCGACCGCATCCACCGCGACGAGGTCACCTCCGGCCTGGCCGCCGCCGACCAGGCCCGCACCAGCAGCGCCAAGCGCTCCGCCGACCGCCGCCTGGCCGAGGTCATCGACCTGCTCTGGCAGACCGACGAGCTGCGCATCGCCCGCCCCGAGCCCACCGACGAGGCCCGCAACGCCGTCTACTACCTGGACGAGCTCTACCGCGAGGCCGTCCCCGAGGTCCTGGAGGAGCTGCACGAGGAGCTCGCCCGGGTCGGCCTGAGCCTGCCCGACGGCGTGCGCCCGCTCACCTTCGGCACCTGGATCGGCGGCGACCGCGACGGCAACCCCAACGTCACCCCGCAGGTCACCTGGGACGTCCTCAACCTCCAGCACGAGTACGGCATCAAGGACGCGCTCGCCGCGATCGACGACCTGCGCAACACCCTCTCCACCTCCGAGCGGCTGGCCGGCGCCTCGGTCGAGCTGCTCGCCTCGCTCAACACCGACCTGCACCTGCTCCCCGAACTCAGCCCGCGCTACAAGCGGATGAACGCCGAGGAGCCCTACCGCCTCAAGGCCACCTGCATCCGGCTCAAGCTGGAGAACACCCGCGAGCGGCTGGCCGGCGGCACCCCGCACGTCGAGGGCCGCGACTACCTCGGCACCCGCGAGCTGATCGCCGACCTGCGGCTGATCCAGGACTCGCTGCGCTCCCACCGCGGCGAGCTCATCGCCGACGGCCGCCTCGCCCGCGCCATCCGCACCGTCGAGGCCTTCGGCCTCCAGCTCGCCACCATGGACGTGCGCGAGCACGCCGAGGCCCACCACCACGCCCTCGGCCAGCTCTTCGACCGGCTCGGCGAGGAGGCCTGGCGCTACGCCGACATGCCCCGCGAGTACCGGCAGAAGCTGCTCGCCAAGGAGCTCCGCTCGCGCCGCCCGCTCGCCCCCACCCCGGCCCCGCTGGACGAGGCCGGCACCAAGACCCTCGGCGTCTTCAACACCGTCCGCCAGGGCTTCGAGCGCTTCGGCGACGAGATCGTCGAGAGCTACATCATCTCGATGTGCCAGGGCGCCGACGACGTCTTCGCCGCCACCGTGCTGGCCCGCGAGGCCGGCCTGATCGACCTGCACGCCGGCATCGCCAAGATCGGCATCGTGCCGCTGCTGGAGACCACCGACGAGCTCCAGCAGGCCGACCGCATCCTCGACGAGATGCTCTCCGACCCGTCCTACCGCCTGCTCGTCTCGCTGCGCGGCGACGTCCAGGAGGTCATGCTCGGCTACTCCGACTCCTCCAAGTTCGGCGGCATCACCACCTCCCAGTGGGAGATCCACCGCGCCCAGCGCCGGCTGCGCGACGTCGCCCACCGCTACGGCATCCGGCTGCGCCTGTTCCACGGCCGCGGCGGCACCGTCGGCCGCGGCGGCGGCCCCTCGCACGAGGCCATCCTGGCCCAGCCCTGGGGCACCCTGGAGGGCGAGATCAAGGTCACCGAGCAGGGCGAGGTCATCTCCGACAAGTACCTGCTCCCCTCGCTGGCCCGGGAGAACCTGGAGCTGACCCTCTCCGCCACGCTCTCCGCCTCCGCGCTGCACACCGCCCCGCGCCAGGCCCCCGAGTCGCTGGCCCGCTGGGACGCCGCGATGGACCAGGTCTCCGAGGCCGCCCACACCGCCTACCGCGGCCTGGTCGAGCAGGAGGACCTGCCGAAGTACTTCTTCGCCTCCACCCCGGTCGACCAGCTCGCCTCGCTGCACCTGGGCTCCCGCCCGTCCCGCCGCCCCGACTCCGGCGCCGGCCTGGACGGCCTGCGGGCCATCCCGTGGGTGTTCGGCTGGACCCAGTCCCGGCAGATCGTCCCCGGCTGGTACGGCGTCGGATCCGGCCTCGCCGCCGCCCGCGCGGCCGGCCTCGGCGACGTGCTGGACGAGATGTACGGCGAGTGGCACTTCTTCCGCAACTTCCTGTCCAACGTCGCCATGACGCTGGCCAAGACCGACCTGCGGATCGCCCGCCACTACGTCGAGCAGCTGGTGCCCGGCGAGCTGCACCACGTCTTCGACGAGATCAAGGCCGAGCACGCGCTCACCCTGCGCGAGGTGCTCCGGCTCACCGGCGAGAGCGAACTGCTGGAGCACAACCCGGTGTTGAAGCAGACCTTCGCCGTCCGCGACGCCTACCTCGACCCGATCTCCTACCTCCAGGTCGCGCTGCTGCGCCGCCAGCGCGAGGAGCTCTCGGCCGGGCGCCAGGACGACCCGCTGCGCGCCCGCGCGCTGCTGCTGACCGTCAACGGCATCGCCGCCGGCCTGCGCAACACCGGCTGACGGCCGGCCCGAGAACGGCCGAGGGCCGGTGTCCCGTCGGGGACACCGGCCCTCGGCCGTGAGGTTCCTACTCCGCGGTCTCGCCCGCGCGCTTGCGCTTCAGCCACAGCGCCGCGCCGCCGGCCGCGACCACCAGGCCGCCACCGACCGCCAGCAGCCCCGCGTCGGGGCCCATCGAGTCACCGAGCACCGGGCCGAACTGCGCCGCCGCCGGCTCCGGGGAGACCGCCGGGTCCGACTCGGCGACCGGCTCCGCGTGCGCCACCGCACCGCCCGACAGCAGGACGCCGGCCACCCCCAGTGCACCGGCCGTACCGACCCGCCGGCCGAGCCGCCTCAGCTCGACCCCCCGGCTCCACCGCACTCGGCGGTCCGGACGCAATTCCCGCATCGAGAACTCCCCAGGACTCGTTCGCGTACCAGGCCGACGCTATCCGATCCCGCACAGGTTTCTCACACCGATTCAGGTTTGACGGGCCAAGCGTTGTACGACCGTTGCGTACCCCGCACAGGGTCCTGACGGATGGTCAGGAGGCTCAGGAGTTGTACGTCCCCTGGGCCCGCTCCAGCCCCTCGGACAGCAGCGCCTCCACCGCGTCCGCCGAGCGGTCCACGAACCACTCCAGCTCCTTGCGCTCGGTCGCGGAGAAGTCCTTCAGCACGAAGTCCGCGACCTCCATCCGGCCCGGCGGGCGGCCGATCCCGCAGCGCACCCGGTGGTAGTCCGGGCCCAGCGACTTGGTGATCGACTTCAGCCCGTTGTGGCCGTTGTCGCCGCCGCCCAGCTTCAGCCGCAGCGTCGCGTAGTCGATGTCCAGCTCGTCGTGGACGGCGACCAGCGCCGAGGCCGGCGCCTTGTAGAAGTCGCGCAGCGCCGTCACCGGCCCGCCGGAGAGGTTCATGAAGGACATCGGCTTGGCCAGCACCCCCCGCCTGCCCGCCAGCCGTCCCTCGGCCACCTGCGCCCGGCTCTTGTGCGCCTTGAACCTGGCACCCATCCGCTGCGCCAGCAGGTCCACCACCATGAAGCCGATGTTGTGCCGGTTCCGGGCGTACTGCTCCCCGGGGTTGCCCAGCCCGACCACCAGCCACGGGCCCTCGTACTCGTCCGCCATGCCGTCCTTCCTCTCCTTCGCGCTCGTCGTCATCATCCCGGACACGCCGCTGCCCCGGGCGCTCCGACGGGAGCGACCGGGGCAGCGGTCCGACTAACGGGGCGAGGCTCAGGCCTCGGTGCCCTCGGCCTCGGCGGCCTCGTCCTCGGCCGGGGCGGCCTGGGCGCCGATGACCTGCAGCACGACGGCGTCGGCGTCGACGGCCAGGGTGACGCCGGCCGGCAGGACGATGTCCTTGGCGTGGATGGCCGCGCCGGCCTCCAGGCCCTCGACCGAGACGGTGACCGACTCGGGCAGGTGGGTGGCCTCGGCCTCGATCGGGAGCGCGTTCAGGACGTGCTCCAGCAGGTTGCCGCCGGCGGCCAGCTCGCCCTCGGTGTGGACCGGGATCTCGACGGTGACCTTCTCGCCGCGCTTGACCAGCAGCAGGTCGACGTGCTCGATGGTGCGCTTGATGGCCTCGCGCTGGACGGCCTTCGGCAGGACGTACTCGTCCTTGCCCTCGATCGGGACGACCAGCAGGGCGTTCGGGGTCTTCAGGGCCATCATCAGGTCGTGGCCGGGCAGGTTCAGGTGAACCGGGGCGTGGCCGTGGCCGTAGACGACACCGGGGACGAAGCCGGCGCGGCGGGCGCGACGGGCGGCACCCTTGCCGAACTCGGAACGGGTCTCAGCGGCAATACGGATCTCGGACACGACTGCACTCCTCGTGGAAATGGCGCGGGGGTGCAGGCAATGCGAAAACCGCCGGGACCACACCCTCAGTACGTTCGGGGGTCACTCGGCGGCAACGGCCTGCCGGTGGACGGGAGTCCGGCACCGGCAGCGCGTCGATCACGGAGCGGGCACCCGGCAAGCAGGCGCACGGCATCCCTCGCCGAGCAGTTTCACGAGTCTAACCGCACGAGCGGCCTCCCGCGAAATCG
>NZ_LFVW01000299.1:0-4329 GCF_001182915.1 Kitasatospora sp. MY 5-36 | reverse complement strand
CGGCCCCGGTCCGATCGGACCGGGGCCGCCTGCACGGGCCTTCGTCAGTGCACGCCCTCGAAGAGGCTGGTCACGGAGCCCTCCTCGAAGACCTCGCGGATCGCGGCGGCGATCGACGGGGCGATGGACAGCGTGGTGATCTTGTCCAGCTGGATCGAGGCCGGGGTGGGCAGCGTGTTGGTGAACACGAACTCGCTCACCCGCGAGTTCTTCAGCCGGTCCGCGGCCGGGCCGGAGAGCACACCGTGGGTGGCGGCCACCACGACGTCCGCGGCGCCGTTGTCGAACAGCGCGTCGGCCGCGGCGCAGATGGTGCCGGCGGTGTCGATCATGTCGTCGACCAGCACGCAGACCCGGCCCTTGACGTCACCGACGACGTCGGCCGACAGGATGGTGTTGGCCTGGGTGATGTCGCGGCGCTTGTGGATGATCGCCAGCGGGGCGTCCAGCCGGTCGCACCACTGGTCGGCG
This sequence comes from Kitasatospora sp. MY 5-36, assembly GCF_001182915.1. Taxonomy (NCBI): domain Bacteria; kingdom Bacillati; phylum Actinomycetota; class Actinomycetes; order Kitasatosporales; family Streptomycetaceae; genus Kitasatospora; species Kitasatospora sp. MY 5-36. The sequence continues at coordinate 3,858 of NZ_LFVW01000299.1, read as the reverse complement.
ACCTTCACGCGGCCGGCGTCCGGGGAGACGACCGTCAGCTTGTCGCGGTCGACCTTCCCGCCGATGTAGTCGGCCAGCAGCGGCAGCGCGAACAGGTGGTCCACCGGGCCGTCGAAGAAGCCCTGGATCTGCGCGGTGTGCAGGTCCACGGCCATCAGGCGGTCGGCGCCGGCCTGGCGCAGCAGGTCGGCGACCAGGCGGGCCGAGATGGGCTCGCGGCCGAGGTGCTTCTTGTCCTGGCGGGCGTACCCGTAGAACGGCAGGATCGCGGTGATGCTCTTGGCGGAGGCCCGCTTCAGAGCATCGATCATGATCAGCTGTTCCATGATCCACTGGTTGATGGGAGCCGTGTGGCTCTGCATCACGAAGCAGTCCGCGCCGCGCGCGGAGTCCAGGAAGCGGACGTAGATCTCGCCGTTGGCGAAGTCCAGGGCCTTGGTGGGGACCAGCTCGGTCCCGAGCGCCTCGGCCACCTCCTTCGCCAGCTCCGGGTGGGCACGGCCGGAGAAGAGCTTCAGCTTCTTCTCACCCGACGTCGTGATCCCGCTCACTGCACCGTCTCCTCGCGTTGCGAACGCTGAACCCTCGACCCGGTGGCGGGCAGGCAGGGCCCGCTCGCGGTACGGGTTGGGGAATTGTCGGTACGCCTGGACACGGGCGGTAAGCCCTGTGGCGCACGTATGTCCCCAAGGTTACGCGCCCGCGCAGAAACCGTCCGCCTCGGGACCGTCCCCCGGCCCCGGCCCGCCCGCTCAGGCCTGCTCGGCCCCGTCCGCCGCCGCCTTCGCGGCCTGCGCGGACACCGTCCCGGGGCGCTTGCGCTCGACCCAGCCCTCGATGTTGCGCTGCGTGGCCCGGTTCACACCGAGCGCCCCGGCCGGGACGTCGTTGGTGATCACCGAGCCGGCGCCGGTGTAGGCGCCGTCACCGACGGTGACCGGGGCGATGAACATGTTGTCCGAACCGGTGCGGCAGTGCGCGCCGATGACCGTGCGGTGCTTGTTCACTCCGTCGTAGTTCACGGTGACGGAGGCCGCGCCGATGTTGGTGCCCTCGCCGATCGTGGCGTCGCCGATGTAGGACAGGTGCGGCACCTTGGCGCCCTCGCCCAGCTCGGAGTTCTTCACCTCGACGTAGGTGCCGACCTTCGCCTTGCGGCCCAGCCGGGCACCCGGCCGCAGGTAGGCGTACGGGCCGGCGGTGGCCAGCTCGCCGATCTCGGCGCGGTCGGCCGTGGTGTTGCTCGCCCGGGCGCCGGCGCCGACCAGGGTGTCCTTGAGGGTCGAGTTCGGGCCGACCTCGCAGCCCTCGCCCAGGTGCGTGGCGCCCTGGAGCTGGGTGTTCGGCAGCACCACGGCGTCCGGCTCGTACGTGACCTGCACGTCGAACCAGGTGGTCGCCGGGTCCACCACGGTGACGCCCTCGCGCATCGCCCGCTCCAGCAGGCGGTCGTTCAGCAGCCGGCGGGCCTGCGCCAGCTGGACCCGGTCGTTGATGCCCAGGATGTCCCGGTGGTCCTCGGCCACCACGGCGCCGACCCGGTGGCCCGCCGTGCGCAGGATCTCCAGGGTGTCGGTCAGGTACTCCTCGCCCTGCGAGTTGTCCGTGGTGAGCTCGCCCAGCGCCGCGGTGAGCAGCTTGGCGTCGAAGGCGAAGACGCCGGAGTTGATCTCGGTGATCGCGCGCTGGGTGGCGCTGGCGTCCCGCTCCTCGACGATCGCGGCGACGGTGCCGTCCTCGTCCCGCAGGATGCGGCCGTAGCCGAAGGGCTCCGGGACGACGGCGGTCAGCACGGTGACGCCGTTCTGCTGGGCGGTGTGCGCGTCGGCCAGCCGGCGCAGGGTCTCCCCGGTCAGCAGCGGCGAGTCGCCGGCGGTGACGATCACGGTGCCGTCCAGCACGGCGCCGTCGGCGGCCAGCGACTCCAGCGCGGTGCGCACCGCGTGCCCGGTGCCGTTCTGCTCCGCCTGCACCGCGGTGCGGGTGGCCGGGTAGTGCTCCGTCAGGTGCGCCACGACCAGCTCGCGCTGGTGGCCGACCACGACGACCAGCTGGCCGGGCGTCAGTTCCCGGGCCGCCGAGACCGCGTGACCCACCAACGAGCGGCCGCACACCTCGTGCAGCACCTTGGGCAGCTTGTTCGACTTCATCCGGGTCCCGCCACCGGCGGCGAGCACGACAACGGCGGCAAGCGAATTGGCACCCATGCGGGGAGGCTCCTCGGTAGGTTCACAGAGAGGGCAGAGCAGGCCCGGCCCGGACCCAGGCCGGTCGCCATTCGCACAGTCCGCCGAGCAGCACCGACAATACCGGCGCCACGGATAACGCCCGAACCCGAGGCGTGCAGAGGCTCCGCCGCTAGGATTCGAACCCAGACAAAGGCCTCCAAAGGGCCCTGTGCTGCCATTACACCACGGCGGACAGTCGTGTCAGACCCTACCCGAGAGGGCCCTGCCGTGGGTATCGACTTGACCGATCCACGGCCCGGATTCCAGCCCCGGCGGCCGAACCCGCCGGCCCCCCGGTTCATCCATCCAGTCGGGTGAATTCACTCAAGCGCCGCGCGGCGGTGTGTTCCCCTGGACACGGAGCGCAACCTACGATGCCGTAGGTTACGCCAACGTAGCTCCGCTTCGCTCCCGTTCCGGGACGCCGCACAAGGGACGCCCATGACCATCCAGGCAGGCGAGGCGCGCGCGGGGAACGCCGCGTCCCGCACTCCGTCTCCCGACCCCGAACCCGCCGAACCCACCGACCCCGCCGCACCCGTGGAGACCGACGACGCCGTGGAGACCGCCGACCAGACCGCCGGGACCGGCGACTCCGACACCGCCGCCACCCGGCTGTCCGCCACCCGCGGCGGCGAGAAGCAGGGCCCGGCCGAGCGGATCGCGCTCTCCCTGTTCATCCTCGTGCCGTTCGCCGCCCTGGTCGCCGCCGTCCCGGTGGCCTGGGGCCGGGGGCTGGGCTGGACGGACCTCGCGATCACCGTCGGCATGTACTACCTCACCTGTCACGGCATCACCATCGGCTACCACCGCTACTTCACCCACGGCGCCTTCAAGGCCGGCCGCCCGATGCGCCTGGCGCTGGCGATCGCCGGGAGCCTCGCCGTCGAGGGCCCGCTGGTGCGCTGGGTGGCCGACCACCGCAAGCACCACCGGTTCAGCGACAAGGACGGCGACCCGCACTCGCCGTGGCGCTACGGGGAGAGCGTCCCGGCGCTGATGAAGGGCCTCTGGTGGGCCCACATGGGCTGGATGTTCGACGAGGAGCAGACCCCGCAGCTCACGTACGCCCCGGACCTGGTGCGCGACCCGGCCCTGCGGCGGATCTCCCGGCTGTTCTGGCTCTGGACCACCATCTCGCTGCTGCTGCCCGCGCTGATCGGCGGCCTGGTGAGCCTGTCCTGGGAGGGCGCGCTCTCCGCCTTCTTCTGGGGTTCGCTGGTCCGGGTGGCGCTGCTGCACCACGTCACCTGGTCGATCAACTCGATCTGCCATGCCGTCGGCCGGCGCCCGTTCCGCTCCCGGGACCGCTCCGGCAACGTCTGGTGGCTGGCCGTGCTCTCCTGCGGGGAGTCCTGGCACAACCTGCACCACGCCGACCCGACCTCGGCCCGGCACGGGGTGCTCCGCGGGCAGATCGACTCCTCGGCCCGGCTGATCCGCTGGTTCGAGCTGGCCGGCTGGGTCCGGGACGTCCGCTGGCCGGACGCGCAGCGGATCGCCGCCCGCCGCGCCGCATGAGGCGGCGCTTCCAGCATGATGTAGGGGTGAACGGGAGCAGCGCAGACAGCAGGGGCGGTCACCACGGCACGCGGACGGACGCGGCGCCCGCCACGGCGCAGGCCCGTCC
>NZ_LFVW01000298.1:0-13555 GCF_001182915.1 Kitasatospora sp. MY 5-36 | reverse complement strand
GCCGTACGACGGCGGGGGCCGCCGGGGCGGCGACGGCGGGCGGCGTGCCGGGGGCCGGCTGCGCCGCGCCCGTCGCCGTGGCCGTCGTCGTGCCGAGGAGGACCTGGCAGACGGCCCAGGCCGTGAGGAACGCCCAGGACAGCGCGGCCGCCGCGGTCCGACGTACCCGTCGCTCCACTCCGACCCCCTCCCTGCTCGTGCCGTCACCAGGCCCCGCCCGCAAGAAGCTCTCACTGTAGGCGACGACACCGTCGTGCGGGGAGGCCAGGGCGGCGGAGCGGCCCGGCCGAGGCCGGGGTCACAGTCCGGCGGGGACCTGCGCGGTGGCGCGAGGGCGCCCTCCCGAAGGACGTCGCCCTTGATCCGGCGTCCCTGATCCGGCGTCCGCGGATCGGTGCCGCCGGCCGAGGAAGTAGCCGATCTCCAGCGTGCACCCGCCGTACGATCGCTCGCTCCGCCTGCGCGGGGAGGCCCGAACCGAGGACGTCGACCCCTGGGACTTCCACGCGTCCGCCTCGCCCATGGACAGACGAAGGCCGTCGGCACGCTCGACGGGATCGCCGTCCGCGCTCTCATCGCGCTCCGGCGGCATGGCGGTCGGGCTGGTCGGCCGCTTGGCGTCGCCTTCCCGCTCTGTCATCCTGCGGGAACGGTGGCCGGGGGAGGGCCGTCGGGTGGTCCGTGCTTCAGGGGGTTTGATGGGATCGATAGGTGTGGTGTGCGCGGTGGCCGCGCTCCTCGGGGCGGCGCTGCTGCGATGGCACCCGGCCCGGGGGAGGACTGACGGCCTGACAGCCGCGGCAATCGCGGGGGTCCGTGGGGGATCGAAGGCCGCACTGGTGGTGGCCGTCGTCGAGCTGCACCTCGCGGGGGTGCTCGACACCGACCGACGCGGCCGCCTGCGGCGGGTGGTGCACGCCTACTCCGCGCAGGACACAACTCCACTGCACCGGGCAGCGCGGACGGCGTTCGGCCGGGACCTGTCCTGGGCCGACGCCATGGCCACCCCACCTGTGCGGCGGGCCCGCGAGGAGACCCGCACCGACCTGGTCCGCCGCGGCCTGCGCTGCGGTCCGGCCCGGCTGGCCACATCCAGCGTGCTGGCCATTGCCACGTGCGCCACAGGCGCGCTCGCCACCGCCCGGGGCGCCTGGTGGACAGGACTGCCCATGACCGTACTCCCGCTCATGCTGCTCTGCGCTCCGGCCCGCACCCTCGCCGGACAGAGGCTGCTTCGCGAGCTGCGCCGCCGGCACCCCCTGAACGGGGCGGCGGCATCAGGTGGCACACCATCGGAGCCTGACGGGGCAGGACTGCTGACCGCGCTGTACGGACACCGGGCGCTGCGCCTGCTGCTGCCGGACTTCGCCGCCCGGGCCGCGCTCCTCGGCGGGCGCGGGGCCCGGGAGACCGTCGCCCGCACCGGCAGCGACTACGGCCCGTACGAGGGGTCCGGCGACGCCGCGATCTACGGCAGCGACCTCTGATCTCGGGTGACCCCGAATGCCGCTGCCGGTACAGGCGCCCGTCGGCGGACTGCGGCTCAGCACCGCTGCCGGGCCCTCCCGCCGCGGTGCGCGCCAGCGCGGACCTGTGGCCCGCCGGTCCGCACACCGCACCGACCACGACGCCCCATCGGCCCCGCCAGTGCGGAGGCTTGCCTGCGGCCTTCTCCGCACCGCATGTGGCTCATGCGGCCCGATCCTGTCAACGGCCGGTGGTGGCAGGTGTGTTCAGCAGGGGACGGCCTGGGCGCCGATGAGGCCCTGGCCGGTGGCGGCGGCTCTTCGCCAGACCGGTACGAGGTCGTCGAGCAGGGCGGCGGCGTCCTCTTCCGAGACTTCGTCCAGGATGTCGTACAGGCGCTGCTCCACGGTGCTGCGCTGGTCGGGTGTCAGGTCGAGTGCGGCCTGGACGGCGGGGAGCGTGGCGCGGACCTCCTGCGGGGTGAGGACGAAGTGGCCGAACCAGCCGGGCAGGGCGAGGAACCGCTCGGCTCGGAGCGCGTGGGCGAGGCCGACGGCGGGGTAGCCCTTGCGGCAGGAGGACTTCAGGAACGGGCCGGCCGCCTCGTGGGTGCCCCAGATCCCGAAGAGCACGTCGAGGTGGTCGTCGAGGAGGTAGGGGGCGGCCGGGTCGTGGAGCTCCGTCACGTCCGGTCGTCCCGGGCTTTCGTGGCGCCACCGCTCCAGCCTCTTGCGGCCTGCCGCCGCCTGGGCGTCGATCAGGGGCGTGAACACCGGGGCCACGTCGGCGACCACGTCGACGGGCACCGGCATCACGACCCAGTACCCCCTGAAGCTCATACCGCGAGGACAGGCGGACCGGGTGACACCCGGTCCGTTGTTCCGGGGGCCGTTAGCGGCGGCCGACGATGGCGTTGGCGGCGGTGTGGCGGGAGGACGGGTCGTCGGGGCCGCCCGGTGTCCTGGCGACGATGGAGTCGGGGGTGAAGCTCCATCCGGGCTTGCCCGTGTCGGCCAGGGGGGTGCTGGCGACGGCGAACCCGGAGCCGTCGGCGGGGGCGGCGACCTCGCTCAGGGTGGCGTTGCCGTCGCGGTGGGAGGCCCGCAGTCCGGTGTACGTGCCGTGGATGGTCTGGCCGCCGTCGCGCAGCGGGCTGAGTGAGGCGGTGGGGGTCTGGTACGGGTCGCCGGCCGGGCCGAGGTTCGTGAAGACGATGCTCGCGGTCGGTTTCGTCGGGTCCGCCTTCCCGGCTGCGACGGCCAGGTTGCGTGCGGCGGCGGCGTCCGCGGGAAGGGTCCCCACCGCCGGGTTGGGCGGGACGTAGGCGGCGATGTGGGTGGCGGTGTCGGGGTTGCCGTAGGCGAGGACGGCGCCCGGGACGTGGGACACCGTGTGGGGGTCGTCCATGCTGAGCAGGAGCTGGGGCGGCGTGCCGGGGGTGTCGATCTGCTTCTGGAGGGCGTCGAGGCCGTCCAGGTTCGCCTGGGTGATGTTCTGCGAACGGGGGCCGGTGAGTTCTCGGGCCATCTCCTCGCGGAGCTGGGGCAGCCAGGCCCGGTTGGCCTGGTCACGGACCTCGGCGGGCAGGCCATTCAGGGAGCCGATCTTGCCGGGGTGGTCCTGGATGAGCTGATGGCGGGTGGCCTCGGGCAGGGAGTCCCACCACGCCCGGTTGGAGTCGGGGTTGCCGGGGCCGCTCCCTACGCTGCCGACTGTCATCCGGTCGAGTTCGGCGACGGCCTTGGTGATCTCGGCGACCTTCTCCGGGTCGTAGTCCCCGTCCTGCTTGGCGATGTAGTCGAAGGCGGCCAGGGCCCGGGCGAGGCGGTCGTCGTCGCCCCGGGCGGAGGTGCACAGGGCGTCGATGTCCGTCACGAGGCGGTCCCGGGCGGCTTCCACCTCCTTGCGCCACTCGGGGTCGTTGCGGGAGTGCTGGTCGGGCGGCAGGACGCGCACCACCGGTGTGGCGTTCACGTCGGCGGCGACGATCTCCAGGCAGTCGCCGGTCGCCCGCGTGATGAGCGTCTGCTGGCGTGCCTGCAGGAGGAGGACGCTATCGATGCCGTCGGTCAGCATCCGGCGCAGGTCCTCGATGAACTGGTCGACGAGCAGCAGCTGGTTGGTGCGGTTCTGGAGCGCGGTGGTGGTCGCGTCCGAGGCCTGGCCGTGCCAGGACGAGGAGGCGAGGGTGCGCTGCATCGTCTGCCAGGCGGTGACCTGCTGCTTGTACCTGCCCTCGAAGGTCGTCAGGACCTGGACGGCCGTCCTGAGCGTGCCGACATCGGCTTCCTTGATCATTCCCCAGTAGTGCGGCATCAGCCCTGCCCCCCTGTCCCGGTCTGTGCCCCGGCGCCGTCGACCGTCGAGGCGGCGCCGTTGTCCGTGTTCTCGTAACTCCTGGCGATGATGGACAGGTTGCCGGCCGCCTCCGCCAGGGTTCTGGTGGTGATGCGGTCGATGTGCTCGCCCAGGTCGTGGAGGGCGGCCTGGGCCGCTCCTTCGAAAGACCAGTTCGGCAGGCCCAGGGCCGGCGGCGCGTGGCCGAACGCCTCCGCCCAGTCCTGCTGGATGCCCTTCGCCACCGCGTAGCCGCTCTTCGACGCGTCGCGCAGGTCCTGCGGATTCACTCGGAACCCTGCCATCGTCTCAGCCCCCTCAGACACACCAGTTGCGTGATCGAACCGCCGCCCAGCGTAAACGACGAGCCCGAACAAGCCCAGCGCATCAGGGTTTTGACGGACAGCCAGCAAAAGTGCTATCCATCGTTCCCGGGGCCCGAGCGCAGAGCCGAGCCCCGGGCGGCGCCCGGCCCCCGACCACTGCGCCCGTCCTCGGCCCCGAGGGCGCAGCTGCAGGTCGGAGCCCCGCCGTGATCACGAGTGGCCCACCCGGACGGCGCGAGGAGACGTTGCGGGCCCCCTCGGGCGATCGCTCGGCCCGGTAGCCCGGTAGCCCGGTGGCCCGGTCGCGCGTTCGAGTGGTGTCGAGCCGCCGGTCGAGCGAGATCGGCGCTTCGCTCCCATCCATGGAGAACGTCAGGTGCATGGGTGGGAGGGGCACTTCGGTGCCCGGTCCCTGTTCCCGGAGTACGGAGCGTTCATGTCACCGCTGTCCGTGGCCCGTCGCCTGGTCGTCGTTCTGCTGTCCCTGCTCGCCGTCGCCCTCGCCGGCGGTACGGCAACAGCGTCCGCCGCCGCGGCGAGCGCGGGGGTCCGAACGGGAGTGGACTGGGATGCCGTCGCCAGGTGCGAGAGCGGAGGGCGCTGGCAGGCCGACACCGGCAACGGCTACTACGGGGGGCTGCAGTTCGACAGCGGGACCTGGCGCTCGAACGGCGGCCTCGCCTACGCGCCGCGCGCGGACCGGGCGACCCGCGAACAGCAGATCGCCGTGGCCGAGCACCTCGTCGAGCGCCGCGGCCTGACCCCGTGGCCGGCCTGCGGAGCCCGTGCCGCACACGGCGGCGACCACCCGGCCGCTCACACCGGCAGCCACCGGCCGGCGCACACCCGGCCCCATGCCTCCGCCACCCTGCCATCCCACGCCGACGCCCCCGCTCCGGTCTGCACGGACGACGACGAGGACTGCCCGGACACCTGGACCGTGGAACCCGGCGACACCCTCGGCGGCATCGCCGAGGCCTTCGCCACGGACGGCGGCTGGCCCGCCCTCTACGAACTCAACCAGGACACCATCGGCGACGACCCCGACCTGCTCCTGCCCGGCCAGGTCCTCGCACTGCGCTGACGCCCGTCGGTGGAGCGGGCTCGTACGAGCGGCGGCTCGACTCATAGCCCGGGCGCCTCATGGTCCACCTCGCCACCCGCGCCATGCCATCATCACCCCGCCTGTGAAGGAGCGTTCCAACGCGGCACTGGTGTGGAGTCGCCAACGACTCAGGACCAGGCGGAGATTCACGAACCAGCCTCCCGTAACGTCGCGAGCCGGACACCCGGTCGGACGGCTTCCAGCGCTTGAAGAGGCGCCCGCTCCTGGTCGGGCGGTCCGTCGCGGCGGGCACGGTCCGTCTCCTGGCCGTGCTGTCAGAGTCCGGTGCGATGCTCAACCACCATGGACACCCAGCAGTTCTGGAACCTGATCGAGGAAGCCCGCTCGCGAGTGCCGGCCCCGGACAACGGCCACGCGGTCGCGATCCGGGCCGGCGCGCTACTCGCGCTCCGCCCCGCCGGGGAGATCGTCGCCGCCGAGCAGGTCCTGCGGAACCTGATGGCCGACTCGTACCGGGCTCCGCTGTGGGGCGCCGCCTACCTGATCAACGGCGGTTGTTCCGACGACGGTTTCGACTACTTCCGCGGTTGGCTGATCACACAGGGCCGTACGACCTTCGACAGCGTCATCACCGACCCGGACCGGCTCGCCGCGCTCCCGGCCGTACAGGCGTACGCCGCCGACGGGATCGACATCGAATGCGAAGAAGCCCTGAGCATCGCCTGGAGCGCCTACCGGGAAGCCACCGGTGAAGACCTCCCCGACGAGGCCCTCACCGTTCCGTACCCGCCGCTGGACCCGGCCTGGAACTTCGACTTCGGCGACGGTGACCAGCTGAGCCGACGGCTGCCACGCCTGGCGGCGCTGTATTCGGACTGACGAAGCAGACACCGCGGCGCCGCTCGAGGTCCGGGCCGACGGGCCGCCGCCCGTGGGCTACTGGATGCTCCAGCGGTGCGGATGTCCGGGATCGTTCGGGCAGGCGAAGGTGTTGAGCTCGCCGAATCGGCCGACGGTGATTCCGGTGGGGGTGGCGGACCGAGGGGTGGGTAGGTCTCGGTCTTCCAGTGGCTTCCAACTGCCGCTGCCGCCGTCCCACTCCGAGCTGTCGAGGGTCAGCAGAAGGTGCATCGGTGTCCCGCAGGTCTGGCAGTCCATCGGGTAGGGGTCCGTCGCGTGCCAGGAGGCGAAGCCGCCGACGCGCCAGCCGGGCGGGACGGACAGGTCGTACTGGTAGCCGATCGGCTGTACGGAGCGCCCGTCCGTGGACCTGGCGGTCTCCTCCTGCGCTTCGTCCCAAGCGTCGAGCCGGGCGCACAGGTCCTCGGGCAGCAGGCCGGCGAACGGGTACGTGGCCACCTGCTCCGGGTGCAGGACGCAGGGCTCGGGAACGAACCCGTCCGATTCGACGACCAGCGGCTGCGGCTGAGCCGTCAGCACTTCGCCGACCTCCGACGACCGCCGCCAGTGGAGGTGCAGCTCGAAGTCGTACCGGTTCGGGCCATGGGCGTTGAAGGGGCACCAGAACACCTGCAACAGGTCGCAGCCGTCCGGCCCCTCCGGCAGGTCGGGGACATCCCGGCGGTACAGCTGCGCCAGGCCGATCATCGGCAGCGGATCCGTCTCCGACACATCGGAGAGCCGGTGCTCGCGGCTCAGCTCTGTCAGGAGCTCTCGTTCCTCCGCCGTGGGGCCCGGATTCTCTTCCCGGACCCGTGCGGCAGCCAGGGTCCGCCGGTAGCGGTCGATGTCGGCCAGGCGCCGACCCCGCCCGCGGCCGTGCGCCTCACCGCACACCGGCCACGGCTCGTCCGCCGGCCACAGCATCGGACCGCCCACCGAACTGGCCGACATCTGCGGGCTGCCCGGCCGCGGGTGGAGCCGGGTCGTCGTACCCCGGTGGGCGGCCAGCTCCGGGAAGAGCGCCTCGACATCGAGTGGGCGTGGGGGCGTGGTCCTCGTCATGGAACGCGACCTTAGACACCTGACGGCTTCGGCCGTCGAACACCCCGGCAGGTGAGCGAGCGTGGCCGCCTGGACCTGCGCTGGTTCACCGAGGACGGCCTGCCCGACGACCTGATCCCGTACCCCGTCGCTGGCATCTGCGGCGGCCCTACCAGGGAGCGGCAGCCCGTGGGGGCCTTCCGGCAGGGTTCTGTTGCCGGAAGGCCCCCGCGGATGGTCGGGGCGGGTGCCTACCAGACCTTGTGGAGCTCGAACAGGTCGGCCTTGAAGGAGCCCTGGGTGACGTGGGATCCGGAGTTGGAGCCGTCCACCGAGAGCCAGCGGTTGCTGTGCTTGGCCATGATCGCCTTCAGGTTGGTGCCCGGCACCGGCTGGATGAAGAAGATCTCGCTCTGCGAGTAGTTGCAGGGCTCGTCGATCAGCCAGTTGCCGTCGTCGGTCATGGCCCGGTCGATGCCGAGGCACCAGTGGCGCGCATGGTCCATCAGCTTGTAGTACTTGCCGTCGGTCCGGGTCGGATTGTTCTCTTCGCACAGTGTCCACTGCCGGTCGGCGGCGTCCTGCCACGGCTCCTGGATGATCGAGCCGTTGTCCCACGACGCCTGGGACCAGCCGAGCACCATCCGGTCGCTCGCATAGGTGTACGGGGTGAAGATGCGGTACCCGCCGCTCTCGCAGGTGAAGCCGTCCAGCGGATTCGCCGCGTGCGCGGCCGGCGCCGCTACGGTCAGCAGCGAGCCGACGAAGGCGACGCTGCCGAGCACGGCTCCGAGTCGGTGGGTGGAGCGCTTGCCGGACTTCGCCATGGTCTTCCCTCCTGGGTGGGACGCGGTCACGGGTCAGTGCTTGCAGAGTTCGAGGCGGGCCGCCTCGCGGACGGTCCCGGCCGGCTCGGGGTACGAGCAGAGCACCACGCCCTCGCTCGCCGCCCCGTACGTCGTGTAGTAGCCGGTGCCGTTCGGGTTGGCTTTGATCCAGTACCCGGTGCCCTGGCCCGAGCGGGCGCACAGGTAGCGGGTCCACTCGCCGTCGACGCGCAGGAACCCGCGGAAGATCCCGTAGTTGCCCGGCGCGTTGATGTTCACCGTCCGGGAGGTGTCCGTGGTCCGGGTGTTGGCCCGGCTGGTCTCGACCTGGAACCCGGTCTTGAAGCTGACCTGCGCCAGGGCGGAGCTGTAGCTGAGGTTGAAATCGGCACTGTTGTTGATCTTGGTGGTGATCATCGTCACCTGGGAGAGCCGTTGCTGCTGCTGCCCCGTCGTCCCGGGGACGACGTTGAAGGACGTGAACTCGGTGACCACCGGGGTGACGGTGGCCGTCACGATGTCGTCCCAGACCGGCTCGATCTCGGGGTTGCAGGTGGCGCGCGGCGGTGCGTCGGCCTGCGCGGGGGCGGCGGTGAGGCCCAACCCGGCGACGGCGAAGAGGGCGGCCAACCCCGAGGTGAAGACGGTCCGTCGACGCCTGGGTGATGCTGTCATGAGGAGATCCCTCCGGTAGGGGGAATGGTTCCGGTCCGACCTCCCGGAAGCCTCGCGCGCGGCCTGACGCCCTGTCCATCCGAGATATCTAGGGGGGTCCTGCGCACACGATGGTTTTCGGCCGGGCGGGACCCGGCGGGCCTGCGGGACGGCATCGGGTATCGGCAGCGGCGGTCGAGGCGGGGCTCCCAGCCGTCGCCGCTTGCCGGTTCGTGGGGTAGGAATGGGGCCTGTACGAACCGGGGGAGGGGTGCGGATGAGAGCGGCGCGAATCGCCGTAGTGGTGGCGGGCGCGGTGGCGCTGGTCGCGGGGTGCGCTTCGGGAGGTTCGGGGGGTCCAGGAGGTTCCGGGGGATCCGGGGAGTCCGGGGGGATGTCGGCGCAGGCGCACGGCTACCTGTCGGAGGCGCTGGACCTGTTGCAGCGGGAGTCGTTGAACACCGCGACGGTGGACTGGCCGAAGCTGCGGGGCGAGGCGTTCGCGCGGGCGGCCGGGGCGCGGACGGCGGCCGACACCCATCGGGCGGTCGGCGGCGCGGTGGCGGCGCTCGGGGACGGCCACAGCCGGTTCTACCCGCCCGGTGAGGCGGCGGCCGTGGACGCCGACCCCGCGACGGTCGACGCCCCGACGGTCGAACAACTTCCCGGCGGCATCGCCAGGTTGAACCTTCCGGCGGTGAACGGCTCGGAGCGCACCTACGCCGAGTACGTCGCCCGCGGCCGCACCGCCGTCGCCGGGGCGAGCGCCTGCGGCTGGGTGGTGGACCTCCGCCGGGAGAGCGGCGGCGGGATGTGGGCGCCGCTGGCCGTGGCGGCTCCGCTGTTCGGGGACGGTCCGGTGGGGGCCTTCGTCACGGCGGACGGCACCCGCAGCGTCTGGTCGGTGCGCGGGGGCGTGCCGTTCCTGGACGGGTCCCCGCAGGCGGAGCCCCCCGGGGACGGCGCGGACGCGTGGCCGAGCGCGCCCGTCGCCGTCCTCACCGGCCCGGGGACGGGCAGCGCGGGCGAGGCCGTCGCCATCGCGTTCATCGGCCGCCCGGACACCCGCAGCTTCGGCGCGCGTACCTACGGGGTGCCCACCGGCAACGCCGTACACCGGTTGTCGGACGGTGCGGTCGTCCTGCTCACGGGCGCCGCCGAGGCGGACCGCACGGGCCGGATCCACGCGGGGCCGATCGAGCCGGACGAGCCCGTGGACACCCGTAAGGAGGGGGATCCGTCACTCGCCGCCGCGACCGGCTGGCTCGGGCGGCAGGCGTCCTGCCGGAGCACCCCGTAGTACCCCGTTGTCCCGTGGTGGCCGGAGCGATCGTCCGTGTCCGTCATGGCGCGGCCGGGGCCGTACGAGACGCGCGGTGCCGTGCGCCGGTGACGACGAGGGAGACGTTCTGCCCGCCGAAGCCGAAGGAGTTGCTGAGCACGGCCTGCTGGGGGACGTCCCGTCGCTCCGCGACGACGTCGAGACCGATGTCGGGGCCGATGCCGGCCGCGGTGAGGTTGCGGGTCGGCGGGATGACGCCGTGCTCCACGCTGAGGACGGCGATGAGCGCCTCGATCGCCCCGGCGGCGCCGAAGAGGTGGCCGAGCGCGGCCTTGGGGGCCGTCACGGTGGCGCGGCCGAAGACCTCCCTGATCGCGCGCGCCTCGGCGGCGTCGCCGACCGGCGTTCCGGTGGCGTGGGCGTTGATGTGACCGATCTGCCCGGGGGCCAGACCGGCCTGGGCGAGGGCCTTGCGCATGGCGGAGACCTGACCGGCGCCGTCGGGGGCGGGCGCCGTGATGTGGTGGGCGTCGGCGGCGATGCCGGCGCCCGCGAGCACCGCGTGGACGCGCGCGCCCCGGGCGGCGGCGTGCTCGGCGCTTTCGAGCACCAGGACGGCGGCGCCTTCGCTGAGGACGAATCCGCTGCGGTCCGCCGCGAACGGCCGGGACGCCGAGGCGGGATCGGCGGTGTGCCCCGACAGTGCCTGGGCCCGGGCGAACCCGGCGACGGTGATCGGGGTGGTCGCGGCCTCGGTCCCGCCCGCGATGACCACGTCCGCCTCGCCGGCCCGGATGAGACGGGCCGCCAGCGCGATCGCCTCGGCCCCGGAGGAGCACGCCGAGACGGGCGTGTAGACCCCGGCCCGCGCGCCGTACTCGATGCTGATCAGCGCCGCCGCCGCATTGGGCATGAGCATCGGCACCGTGCGGGGTGAGACGCGCCGGGCTCCGGCCGTCTCCAGGACGTCGTCCTCCTTCAGCAGCGTGCCCACGCCGCCGATGCCCGTGCCGATCGCGGAGGCGAGCCGGTCCGGGTCCACCTCCGGGGCTCCGGCGTCGGCCCAGGCCTGGGCCGACGCGGCGAGGGCTGCCTGCTGCGAGCGGTCGAGCCGCCTCGCCTGTACCGGCGGCAGCAACGTGGCGGGGTCCACCGCCATCGTCCCCGCGACGGTGTCGGGGAGGCCGACGCCCCCATGGCCGCGCAGGACGTCCCCGCGGAGGCCCGACGCGCCGGCGAGCAGGGCCTCCCAGGTGGACGCCACGTCGGCCCCGAGCGGGGTGATCGCGCCGAGTCCGGTCACGACGACTTCGGTCCGGTGCATGCTCCTCAGCCTTTCTTGTATGCGATACAAGTGAATGCGGGGCAAGTTGTATCACATACAATTCCGGGATGGAGAACGAGCGAGTGGAGAAGGGGCGCGTGGAGGAGACGGAGCGCGTGGAGAAGAAGCGAACCGGAGCCCGACCGGCCCCGGGCCGCTCGCGGGACCGCGGTCGCGCGACGAGGACCCGGCTGATCGAGGCGACCGCGGAGCTCTGCAAGGAGCGGCCCGGCGCCGAGCTGAGCGTCGCGGAGATCGCGAACGCGGCAGGCGTCTTCCCCAACCAGGTCACCTACCACTTTGGTTCCAAGGACTCACTGCTCGTGCACGCCGCCTTCCTCGGCCTGCTGCACGACGCCCGACGGATCGAGCGCATCGGCCGCCAGGCCCCCGACGCGGCGACGTTCCGGCGCAACATCGCCCGCGCCGTCCTGGCCATGCCCTCGCTCCCGTCCGTCACGCGGGCACTCGCCGCCGGGATCTCCAAGCCCGAACTCGCCCCCGTGGTCGACCGGCACCTCCAGCTGCTGTTCCGGCAGTCCGAACGCTTCGTCGGCCAGCTCGTCGACAGTCGCGGCTGGGCGGCCCGCCGGCCGCTCGCCGTGGAGGCCAGGACGTTCTGGAGCACCGCGCTCGGCGCCGTGCTGCTCGTCCGCGCCGGAGCGCACGGCACCGTCGCCGACCTCGACCTCGCCGGATCACTGACCATCCACGACGAACCCGGTCCCGGCTGAGCGGGCGTGTCGTCCGGGACGGCTACGCCTCCGGACCATGTGGAGACAAGCAGCCCGCGAGGCGTTCCCCGACGCCGGTTTCGCGGAGCCCGCCGACGAGTCGGTCCTGGCGGAGGCCGAGCGCAAGCTGGGGGAGGAACTACCGTCCGAGCTCAGGCAGTTGCTGCTGGAGAGCAACGGAATCGTCGGGCGGACCAGCGTGGACACCGTCTGGACCGTCGAGCAGATCGTCGAGCAGAACCTCCACTTCCGTACGGACGGTTCCTTCGCCCGGCTGTACATGCCGTTCGACGCACTCCTGTTCTTCGGGGACAACGGTGGCGGCGACCAGTTCGCCTTCGTGCGGACGCCGCGGAGGCTGGACGTCTTCGTCTGGGAGCACGAGACCGACAGCCGCCGCTGGGTGGCCGGCGGTCTCCGGGACTACCTCGGACGCTCGCTCGCCGACGGCGGAGACGACTGGTACCGGTAGCCCTCCGGCTCACCGGGACATCGGCGTCCCGGCGCCTCTTCCCCAACGCCACCGCCCCGGCCTCCCGAGTGGTGGGAGGCCGGGGCGGGTGCGCGGGTGCGCGGGTGCGCGGGTGTGCGGTGTCAGCGCGCGTCGCGCAGGAAGACGGACCGCTGGACGGACTGGTGGCCGTTCGACTCCGCGCTCACCCGGATGTCCACGTCGGCGCCGTACTTCGGGGCCTCCTTGAACGTGGCCCGGAAGGTGTACTCGACCGTGTTGCCGTCACGGACGCCCGGCACGTTCGGGTCGACCGTGACCAGGCCGCACTCGTCCTTCAGCTCGACCGGCTTCCACACGTCGCCGACCCGGGCCTCCACCGTGACATCGTTCGGGGTCGGCCCCTCGGAGCTCCAGACGGTCACCCGGGGGCGCAGGCCCGCGGTACCGTCCGGCGAGGAGACGCGGAAGCTGAACGGGATCGGGTCCGTGGTGATCACGCCCTTGGCCGGCGGCATCACCGAGAGCATCTCCGGGCTGTGGCTGTCGACGACCGTGGCGTTCAGCTCGGCCTTCGCCATGTCCAGGTAGTTCTTGGAGTGTGGCACGGGGGCGTCCGCCTCGATCGTGATCTGCCCCGGGCGGTTGGCCAGGGACAACCGCATCCGGAACTCGATGGTCCGGCTCTCGCCGGCGGCCAGGGTGAAGGCCGCGTCGTCGGCGGTACCCGCGTAGTCCATCCCGCCGCCCTGGCTGAGGTGGTCCAGCGTCTTCCAGCCGGAGGCGTCCTTGCGCTCCAGGGTGCCGTCCGCCATCGCGAGCACCATGGTGCAGGGCGCGCCCTCGTACTGCTGGGTGGCCACCACCGGGGCCACGCTGCGGGTGCCGGTGGCGTCGTTGTTCTTCCAGGTGACGGTGAAGGGGACCAGGTCGTTCAGCCCGATCTTCCCGCCCTCGCTCAGGCCGCCGAAGGTGATGCCGATACCGCCCCCGCCGGACGGGGCGGGGGCCTTCGGCGCGGTGGGCTTGGCCGCGGCCTTCGCGGCGGCCTTGACGTCGGTCTTGGCCGTTGCGGCCCCGGCGGCGGCGGGGGCCTGCCCGGCCGGGGCGGCGGCGGTCGGGGCCGCCTCGGCGGTCGGCGCG
>NZ_LFVW01000297.1:0-13615 GCF_001182915.1 Kitasatospora sp. MY 5-36 | reverse complement strand
GCCGCGCCGGACAGCACGCCGGGCAGCGTGGCGAGGGCGGCGACGGGCCGGTGGCGGGCGGCCCAGTAGCCGAGGCCGTGGGCGAGTTCGGCCAGCCGGGGCCCGGTGGCCTCGCCGCCGGACAGCAGGGTGCGCACGGCGTGCCCCACCCGGATCACCGGGTGCGTCGAGCCGCCGTACAGGCCGGGCAGCAGCCGGGGCCACCAGCGGGCGAGCACCTCGCGCCAGGGGTGGTCGGCGAGTTCGCGCTCGAAGTGGTCGATCCAGTCGGCCGCGCGGCTCGGATCGCCGAGCGCCGCACGCCAGTTGGCGTCCGTGACCGGCTCGACGCGCGGCGGGAAGTCCTCCAGCTTGCGCGCGTACAGGTCGAGCCAGCGGTGCACCGACCGTGCCTGTCCGTGGGCGGCGAGGGCCTCGACGGCCATCGGCGCGTGGTTGGTGAGCCGTCCGAGCCGCTCGGGCCCGGAGGCGTGCAGTCGTTGGAGCGCCTCGTCCAGAATGCCGGTCGTATCCGTCGTGTCCGTCGTATCCACGGCAAGGACCGTAGGCGGGACGCCACGGACGGCGTAACGGGCCGGAGACCTAGGCCCGGCGAAGGGCTCCGGCCTGCCCGTCTGGTCCGGCGGGCGCTGAGGCCCGCCGGGGGCGGACGGTCGGGCGGCGGCGCCTCAGGAGCAGTCCCAGTGGTGGTCCACCGGGCGGTCCGGGCAGGACCGGCACTCGAAGACGTACACCCCGCCCGCGTCCCCGATCATCAGCCCGGCGGGGCTGTGCGCCCCGCGGCCGCCGTCGGCGTCCCGGCGCTCCTCGCCGGTCTCGTCGTCCCGGTCCTCCAGCGGGAGCCAGGTGCGGTACGACTGACCGTCGTACTCCCAGCTGCTCACCGTCAGGAGGTGCTCCATCGTCCGCCCGCAGGTCGGGCAGTCCGGCCAGCAGGGCTCCTGGGTCCAGCCCGGGTACCCTCCGAGCTTGATCCCCGGCGCCTCGGCCAGGTGGTAACCGTACCGCAGGCCGGTGCGGGCCCGCAGTTCCTCCATCCGCACGCGCAGTTCCGGGCCCAGGTCCTCCGGCATGTCCCAGCTCGGGTAGTCGACCACCGGCTCGGGGTGCAGGACGCACGGTGCCGGGATGCTGTCCTTCGGCGCGGTGCCCACGGTCGGCGGCACGGCGGCGAGGGCCGGGCCGACCTCCTCGGAGCTCCGCCAACGCACCAGGGGCGTCGCGGTCGGGCAGCGGCCGATGATGAACGGACACCAGAGCACCTGGAGCAGGTCCGTCCCGGCGGGGAAGGCGAGTTGGGGCACGTCCCGGCGGTGGATCTGGACGACGGGAACCAGCGGCACCGGCCCCTCCACGGCGGGCCCGCCCCACTCCCCCGGGTGGCTGGCGCTCGGGCACAGCGGCCACGGCTCGTCGGCGGGCCACAGCGGCGGCCCGCCGACCGAGCTCTCGGCCGCGGACGGGCTGCCGGCGCGCGGGTGGAGGCGTACGGCGTCGCGGCGCAGCGGCACCAGCTCGGGGAACAGCTGCTCCAGGTCCACGGCGCGCTTCGGGGTGGTGCGGGTCATCGTCGTCTCCATCGGGCGGTGCTCGGGCGGGCACCGCGTACCCGCCGACGGCATCACCGTAGGACACGCCACCGACAGCGGCCTCGCCCGCCGTCCGGCCCGCCCGGCGACGGCGGGCCGGACGGGAGCACCTCCACTTCGGGCGGGCGGGGATGTCAATGCCGTGGACACTGACCATCCGGTCCCCGGCGTCAGTTTTTTGACGTACCGTCAGCTCGCACAGGTGCAGGTGTCCTCCGTAGACACGGCCGCCGGTACCGCGATCGTCGTCACGACCCCTGCCTTCGCCACGGCCCGCGCCGGGCCCCGCACCGCCGAGGAGACGTCATGAGCGAACCACGCCCCCGCACCGCCGAACCGCACCGAACCGAACCACGCCCCGCCGGGCCGCGCGCCCGCCGCCGCGCCCTCGCGGCCGGCCTCGCCCTCGCCGCCGCCCTGACCACGGCCGCCCAGGCCGTCCCCGCCCAGGCCGCCACCGCCCAGGCGCTCGACCGCTACTACCAGCAGCGCCCCGACTGGCACAGCTGCGTCCAGGGCCCGGACGACCAGGTGGGCGCCGACCTGGAGAAGGCCGGCGCCCGCTGCGCGGAGGTCACCGTGCCGCTCGACTACGGCGACCCCGGCGGACGCACCGTCACCCTCGCGCTCTCCCGGATCAAGGCCACCGACACCCGCCACCGGATCGGCACGCTGCTGCTGAACGACGGCGGCCCCGGCAGTCCGACGCTCGGCGCGCCGACGAGGGTGCACGCCGCGTTGAAGGACACCGCCGCCCGCTTCGACATCGTCGGGCTGGACCAGCGTTTCGCCGGCCGCAGCGCCCCCCTCGACTGCGACTGGCCGATCGGCTACAACATCACCTCCGCCGGGACCACCCGGGCCTCCTTCGAGCGCCAGGTCGCCTTCCAGCGGGACCTCGCGGCCCGGTGCCGTTCTGCGGCCGGGGACCTGCTGCCGCACGCGAGCACCCGCGACGCGGCCCGGGACATGGACGTGGTGCGGGGCGCGCTCGGCGAGCGGCGGATCTCCTACCTCGGCCTCTCCTACGGCACCTACCTGGGCACGGTGTACTCCCAGATGTTCCCCGGCCGCTTCGACCGGGTGGTCCTGGACGGCGCGCTGGCCCCGGACCACGTCGGGCCGGAGCTGCTCCCCAACATGGTGCAGGCGAACGAGCGGGCGTTCGCCGACTGGGCGGACTGGGCGGCGCGGCGCAACGACACCTACGGGCTGGGCCGCACCCGCGAGGAGGTGGTCGCCGGGGTGCTGCGGACGGTCGGGGCGGCCTCGGCGCGCCCGCTCGTCCTCGGCACCGGCGCGGACGCCTTCGAACTCGACGACACCCGGGTGCCGCTGCTGGTGTTCGGGAACCTCCAGGGCGACTCCGACCCGGAACGGGCGGGCCTCGCCGAGCTGATGGCGGTGCTCGCCGAGGCCGCGGCGGGCCGGCCGGTCACCCCCTCGGCCGAGACCACCGCCCTGCTGCGCTTCCTGTTCACCCCGCAGGGCTCGCAGGCCGGCAGCGTCTCCCAGGCCATCCTGTGCGCGGACGGTGCGGCGCCGCGCGATCCCGAGGAGTACTGGCGCCGGATCGAACGCGACCGCGCCCGCTACCCGCTGTCCGGCCCGCTGCTCGACAACATCTCCCCGTGCGCCTTCCTGGACGCCCCGCGCGAGGCGCCCACCGAGGTGCGCCGCGACGCCCGGGCGCTGATCCTCTCCGCCACCGGCGACCCGCGCGCCCCCTACCGGGACGGCGTCGCCCTGCACGGGCTGCTGCCCAGCTCGCGGCTGCTGACCCTGCGGGGCGCCGACCAGCACGGGCTGTACGGGACGTACGGCAACGCGTGCGTGGACGACGCGGTCAACGCCTACCTGGCGGGCGGGCGCCTGCCGGAGGCCGACGTGACCTGCACCAAGTAGCGGCAGCGTCCCGCCGCCGTCCGAACGCGGTCCGGGCGGCGGCGGACGGCGTGCGTTCGCGCTCGTGCTCGCGCTCGTGCTCGTGCTCGCGCTCGGCAACGGCTCGGGCACGCTGGGGAGTTGAGTGCGGGGGCGGATTGCGGGCCGGGGCGCGGGCGGGCCAGGGTGTGGGCGCGGACGCGCGCGACCCGAGAGGATCCCTGCCGGTGAAGAAGCTGCTGAAGGACGTGGCGACGAGCCTGGTGTACCTCGTCGTCATGCTGGTGAACCCGCTCCTCAACGGTGTGCAGTCGCTGCGGGCGCACCACTGGCCGACCGAGCGGCGCAAGCTCAGGCTGATCGGTTCACCGACGGCGCGGGCGGCCCGGGCGGCGGAGCGGGAGCGGATCCGGGGGCTGGTCGAGGCGCTGGGAGCGGTGGAGGGGGTCGAGCACGTGCTGACCCAGGTACTGGACCAGTCCACCCGCCCGTCCACCTACGGCCTGGACCACCCCCGGGACACCCTGCTGGTCTGCCGCATCCACGCCCGCGCCTACTTCGTCGTCCGGGAGGACGTCCTCGACGTCCTGCGGCGGATCGAGGCGGCGGGCGTGGCCGAGTGGCAGGCCAACGGGCAGGGGCCGGACCCGCACGGGAGCCTGGAGCACGCGCTGCGCTGGCACCGCGACGGCGGCGTCGACGCCAACGGCTGGCGGATGGACCCCCCTTGCCTGTCCAGCCCCGGTGCGAAGCTGACCTGGGACCGGCCCGGCATCCCGCCCCGGGACCCGATCCCGGCGGGCCCGTACCCCAACCGGCTCTTCGTGCTGGAGCAGACCCCGCCGGACGCGGACGCGGCGCGGCTGCTGGACGAGGCCCGTGCGGACGGGCGGGGCGTGGTCCTGGAGCTGGCCTTCGGCGCGGGCTGGGTCGACTACTGCCAGTACCACAAGGTGGCGCGCGGCGGCTTCGCGGGGCGCGGGCGGCTCTGAGCGGGGGGTGCCCGGTGGGGCCGGGGCGCCCGGACGGCCTCTCCGGGCCCGTCCGGGCGCCCTCACCCGCTCACCGGCTCACCCGTTCAGCCGCGTTTCAGCACTGGGGGCGGCGGCCGTGGTTGGCCCCGTGCTTGGCCCTGGCCTTCTTCTTGCGGCGGCGCTTCGACGACATGGCCACTCCTCTCGCAGCCGGACACTTCCGGTCTTCCACCGTTCCACACCCGGGCGGCCCCGGCCCGTCGAGCGCCCCGGCCCGTCGAGCGGCCCCGCGGGTCTCAGGCGCCGTCGCCCGCCAGGGCCGCGCGCCAGGCGGGGCTGTCGACGTAGTGGTTGTCGAAGCGCTCGGACGAGGCCGCGATCGCCCCCGGCGCGGTCTCGCCGCGCATGACGCTGCCCAGCAGGCGCAGGTAGTCGAAGCGGTCCATGCCGGGCGCGAACACGCACAGCACGTCGGCCTCGGAGCCCGGGGCGGCGGCGAAGGCGTGCGGGGTGTGCGGGGGCACGGCCAGGAAGTCGCCCGCGCCCAGCACGGTGACCTCCTCGCCGACCAGCACCCGCAGCGAGCCGCCGATCACGAAGAACAGCTCCCAGGCCCGGGTGTGGAAGTGCGCGGGCGCCCCGGGGGCGCCGGCGGCGAAGGTGGAGCGGTAGACGGTGAAGCCGCCCTCGCCCGGGGCCGAGTCGGCGAGCAGCGTCATGGTGGAGCTCGGGTCGGCGCAGATCTCGGCCTCGGCGCAGCGGGTCAGCACGGGGGCGGCGGTGGTGGTGGCGGGGGCGGTGTTCTTCGTCGTCGTCATGTGACCAACCTATGGCTGGAAAGACCCACGATCAGGTGGCAGTCAGCGACCATTTCCATGGGTCAATTTCCTCCCGCCGACCCGCCTCCCCCGTGCCGCCCGGGTGCCGTCAGTCGGGGAGGTTCCCGTTGCCGCCCAGGTTCGCCACCATCCGGCGCAGCACGTTGATCGTGGTCACGAACTCCTCGGTGCCGATGCCCTCGTGGGCGCGTTCGCTGACCGCCAGGTTGCGCTCGCGGGCGCGCAGGCGGCCGGCCTCGCCCTCCTCGGTCAGGGTGAACGCCCCGTCGGCGTCCTCGGTCAGCCAGCCGCGGGCGATCAGGTCGTCGAAGACGGCGTCGAAGGCGGTGCCCTGGTCGTCGTACGGGGCGAGCCGCTCGGCCAGGGTCGTGCGGGTCCACCCGCCGGGCCGGCCGGCGGCGTGGTTGAGCGTCCACCAGTGCGGCTGGGTGAGGCCTTCCACCGCGAGCTGCACGCGCAGGCCGTCCACCACCAGGCGGCGGAAGAGCTCGCCGGTCCACGCCCCGATGGGCTGGGCGGCGATGGTCTGCGGTTCGTAGGTCTTGATCGTCATGTCCGGTACTCCTTCACCTGGTCGTCAGGACACGGCCGACCGTAGGACCTCAAGCCGCCTTGAGGTCAAGGCAGTTCCAGGACCCTGAGCTCTGCGATGGTCAACTCCCTTCTAGGGTGGCCCACATGAAGACCGCACCGGCGCTCGCCGCCGCCCTCGCCCTGGCCGCGGCCGCCGTACTCGGCGCGGCCGCCCCCGCCTCCCCCGCGTCCTCGGCCTCCCCCGCCGCCGACCCGCTGGAGCGCTTCCACCGCCAGCCGCTCGCCTGGTCCGCCTGCCAGGACCCGCAGTTGGCTGCCGCCGGCGCCGAGTGCGCGGCCCTGACCGTCCCGCTGGACTACCGCGAGCCGCGGGGCCGCACCCTCTCCCTGGCCGTCTCCCGGATCCGCTCCGCCGACCCCGCCAAACGGCGCGGGATACTCCAGACCAACCCCGGCGGGCCCGGCGAGCGCGGGCTGGACATGCCGGCCGCGCTGCGGGAGCAGCTGGCGCCCGGGACGGCGGCGGCCTACGACCTCGTCGGCATGGACCCGCGCGGGGTCGGCGCCGGCGGCCCCAACTGCGGCCTCACGCGCGGCACCTGGCTGCGCTCGACCGGCACCGGCCAGGCCGGCTTCGAGCAGGCCTGGCGCCTGGCCAAGGCCGACGCGGACGCCTGCTGGAGCAAGTACCCGGACCTGCTGCCCCACCTGACCACCCGCAACACCGCCCGGGACGTCGACGTGCTGCGCGCCGCGCTGGGCGAGCAGCGGACCTCCTTCTTCGGGCAGTCCTACGGCGCGATGCTGGGCGCGGTGTACGCGCAGCTGTTCCCCCGGCGCGTCGACCGGCTGGTGCTGGACAGCGCCCTCGACCCGGCGCGGTACGGCATCGGGGTGTTCCAGGACATGGGCGGCGCCAACGAGCGCGCCCTCGACGACTTCGCCGCCTGGGCCGCGCCGCGCGACGCCGCCCACCACCTGGGCGCCACCCCGGCGGCGGTGCGGTCCACCGTCGAGGGCCTGGTCCGCCGGGCCGAGGCGACGCCGATCGCCGTCGACGGCTACCGGCTCGACGGCGCCCTGCTGCCGGTCCTGCTCGCGGTCTTCCAGAGCGACGACCGCGACAGCGCCGAATACGCGGACGCGCTGCGCCAGTTGCTGGACGCCGCCGACGGCCGGCCGGTACAGGCGGGCCCGGCCCTGCACCAGCTGCTGACCATGCTCCTCGCCCCGGGCCCGGAGGCCGGCGCCGGCCTGTCGTCCACGGTCGCCATCGTGTGCGACGACGTGGCGATGCCCCGCTCGGCCGCGTGGTACCGCGACGCCGTCGAACACTCCCGCGCCACCGAGCCGGTCTTCGGCCCGGTCTACAACGGCCCCGTCCCGTGCGCCTCCTGGCGCGGCGCCCCGCTGGAACCGCCGGTCGAGGTCCGCAACGCCGTCCCCGCCCTCCAACTCCACGCCACCGGCGACACCCACGCCCCCTACCAGGGCGCCCTCGCCGTCCACACCCGCCTGCCCGGCTCCCGCCTGGTCACCGTCCCCGGCCGCGTCCACACCCTCACCCTCAACGGCTACAGCCCGTGCGCGAACGCGGCGGTGGACACCTACCTGTCGACGGGGGCGCTGCCGGCAGCGGACACCGTCTGCTGAGGAAGGGCGGCTACGGACTGGTCGCCCTCCACTCGTTCAGGGCGGCCAGTCCTTTCCGGAGGTCCTCGGCCCACACGTCGTCGATGTCCTCCGGGACCGCTCGCCGCTCCGCGACCATGGCCTTCCGCAGCGCCTGGTCCAGCTCGGAACTTCCATGTTCCACACAGGCCTTGTGAATCCGCACCAGGTGCTCGACCGGCGCGAACGAAGCCACCGCCGTCAGTACAGCCGACCGCGCCTTGCTCTCGCGGCCCTCGCCGGAGAGCCAGTGGAAGAGGTCGACAGGCTTTCGCAACCGGGCAAGCGCTCGTTCGACACCGGTGCTGTCGTAGACGCGGCGCATGGCCTCGAACTCGGCGACGAGACGCATGACGTCCCGCACGGAGTAGCCGCACGCGATACGCTCGATGAGGCGGTCCGCGGCCGCGTCCTCGTCGGCGTCCCGCAGGCAGACGACCGCCGCACGGATCCCCGTCAGACCACCCGGGCCGCCCATCTCCCACAGCACCAGTTCGGTGTCTGTTGCGGACATGAGCTGGTCGAGGGCCGCGACATCCCTCTCACGGAGCCTGAGCACGGCCCCCGCCTGCCGGATCTGGTTCTCCAGCTGGGCGATGCGGTCCAGCGCCGCGTCCCGTTCCCCGGTCAGCATGCGGGCCTCCTCCCGGCTGCGGATGCCGAGGTTCTCCAACGCGGCCTCTGCGTCCTTCCGCCGCTTGCGCTCGTCTTCGAGCTCGTTCCGGAGGTCGGCCAGCTCCTGGACCGTCCGGGCACGGTGGCGGCAGAGGTCCTCGTGGGCCGTGGCAAGCTCGAACTCCCGGGCCTGGAGCGGACTGCGGACGCGCGCCGCCGCGTACATGGCCGACCGGGTCCGCGCAAGCTCGTCGGCGTCGACCGGTACACCTTCGCGCTCGGCCACCAGAAGGTGGAGCCGGGCCGCGATCTCCCGGCGGGGCACCTCCCGGCCGTTGAGGAACTTCGACAGCCGAGTGCTGTCGATGCTGATCCCGTCCCCGCTCAGCCGGTCGGCCAACTCCTCCGAGGTAAGGCCGATCCGCTCTCGCAACTCGCGCAGGCGCTCCGCACAGAGCCGCTCCGGCTCCGACAGCCGCTCGTCCAGCGGGGCCAGCCCCCTCCGCACGGGCACCCCGTGCCGGTCTCCGTGTTGCGCCGTCGGCAAGTTGCGCTCTCCCACCGCAAGTTCCGGTTGCGACCTGACGCAACCACCGTGCAGACCATTGTGATGGGCGCTGTACCGAGAAGTCGTCCCATCCACGGAGATCCCCATGCGCCGACAGCAGCGTTCCCGTCCCCCTCGCCCGTTCCTGGAGTTCCGCGTGGGCGGCTTCCGCCTGACCCTGCAGTCCCGGCCCCGCCACCCGGCCGTGCTGCTCCTCGGCGGCCCGGCCGTCAGCGCCCTGACCGCCGTCCTCGCCGCGCGCCGTTAGGACGTCAGGACGTGTCGCGTCAACGATCACGCGTGTGCCTCCAGGACCTGGTAGAACCGGGGCTGCCCGTGGCACCGGACCACGCGCGTCTGGAGGCATCGTGTCGGGACCGGCAGTCGGCCTGTGGCTCTTCGAACCTTGCTCCTTCGGGGACGTCCTGGCCGGAGTGGTCCCGTGGTTGGAGACCTTCTGCGAGCCGGTCAGGACCGAGGCCGGTGGCGATCTGGCCTTCCGGGTGCGGGAGGCTTCGCCCTTGGGGCTGCGGCACTTTGATCCGGTCGGCGTCGGCGGCTTCGTCCTGTCGGAGGACGAGTACGTGCCGGCGGACGACGAGGACTACTCGGCCTTCCTGACGCCCCCGGTGCAGGGGCTGGTCCTGTGCGCCGACTGCTCGGGGCAGGAGAATCATCTGCTCCTTGGCCACCTCGCCCTCGCCCTGGCCCGCCGTTTCGGCGCGCTGGTCGACTTCGACGGCGTCCTCGGCTTTCCCACTCCGCGTGATGGGACGCGCGGCGACGCGGACCTCGCCAGGGCGAGGGCACTGGTGGCGTCCCTACCGGGGAAGGTGGCAGAGGTCTCCTACGACACGGGCGGCGCCGGCCGCTGGTTCCGGCATGTCGGTGACGTGGAGTTCCTGGCCGCCTGGCTTCGGCATCCGGACTTCCACCTGGTCAAATAGCAGGCCCGGCCCCTCTTGGGCGTCGGATCAGGTCGTGGCGTCCCGCGGCCACAGCACCGGTGACGCGATCAGCAGGCCGGCACGGTGGCGGTCGGCCGGCACCGCCGTGCTCCGGCAGCAACGTCGCTGTTCGCGCCCAGGCCGTTGCCGGGCCGGCCGTCCTCGCCGCGCGCCGTTAGCCGGCGCCCTCGCGCAGGAGGGCCGCGAAGGCCTCGGCCGCCGGGGGCACCTGCCGGCCGCGCCGCGTGACCGTGTAGACCTGCCGGACCGGGGTGTCGTCGGGGTGCAGGGGGATGAGGGCGATGCCGGGGCGGGTGACGCGGGCGGCGAGGGAGGGGATCAGGGTGATGCCCAATCCGGCGGCCACCAGGCCGAGTTTGGCGGTCCAGGCGGCGACGGTGTACTCGATGCGGGGCTGGAAGCCGCTGCGGACACAGGCGGCGAGGAGGGTGGATTCGGCGTGGCGGCGGGCGGCGATCCAGGGTTCGTCGGCGAGTTCGGCCAGGCGCAGGCGGCGGCGCCTGGCGAGGCGGTGGCCGCGCGGGAGGGCGACGAGCACCGGGTCGTCCATGAGCGGCCGGAAGTCGAACTGCTCGCCGGTGTCGGCGGGTTCGGTGTACGAGGCGACCAGGGCGAGGTCGATCGCGCCCTCGGCGAGCAGGTCCAGCAGGTGCGCCGCCAGTCCCTCGGTGAGGCTGATCGCCACGTCCGGGTACGCGGCGCGGAAGGCGGCGAGGGCGCCGGGGACGAGGGCGGCGTTGGCGCTGTCGAAGGCGCCGACCCGCAGGCGTCCGGCGGTGAGTTCGGTGAGGGCGACGAGGTCGCGCCGGGTGGTGTCGAGCCGTTCCAGCATCGCCTCGGCGTGCGGCAGCAGCGCCCGGCCGTGCTCGGTGAGCCGCACCCCGCGTGCCAGCCGGTCGAACAGCGGTGTGCCCAACTCGGCTTCCAGGGTGGCGATCTGGCGGGAGATCGCGGACTGGGTGAAGCCCAGCCGCTCGCCGGCGGCGGTGAAGGAGCCCAGGTGGGCGACGGTGCGGAAGACGTCCAGCCAAGCCATGTCCATTCCGCATGACTATCATGCGGGACATTCGCTTGTCACCTGGCTCGTGGCTGCCTAGCGTGGCGGCCATGGAGAAGATCGCTTTTCTGGGACTGGGCCGGATGGGCCTGCCGATGGCCCGCCGACTCGCCGACGCCGGCTACCCGTTGACCGTCTGGAACCGCTCCCCCGGCCGCGCCGGTGACCTCACCGGGGCCGGGGCCACCGAGGCCACCACCCCGGCGGAGGCCGTGCGCGGCGCGGACGTCGTCGTCACCATGCTGTCCGACCCGGCGGCCGTCGCCGAGCTGGCCGGACGGTTCACGGCCGACCTCGCCCCGGGCACCCTGTGGATCGACATGTCCTCGATCGGCCCGCGCGCCACCGCCGCCCTGCGCGCCGAACTGCCGGACGGCGTCGCCCTGGTGGACGCCCCGGTGATGGGCAGCACGGGCCCTGCGGCCACCGGCGACCTGACGGTCTTCGCGGGCGGCGAGGACGCCGACCTGGACCGCGCCCAGCCGGTCCTGGAGCACCTGGGCCGGGTACGGCGCTGCGGCGGCCCGGGCGCGGGCGCGGCGCTGAAGGTGGTGGTGATCGGCGCGATCGTCGCCTCCGTCACCGTCCTGGGCGAAGTCCTGGCGGTGGCCGATGAGTTGGACGTGCCGCAGGAGCAGGCGCGGGAGGTGCTGTCGGCCGGGCCGCTCGCGGGGGTGGCGGCCCGGGCGTTCGGCACGGGGTCGGACTTCCCGGTCCGGCTGGCCGCCAAGGACCTCGCCCTGGCGGGCGGCGGCCCGGTGCTGGCGGCGGCCCGCGAGGTGCTGCTGGCGCACCCGGAGATCGCCGAGCAGGACCTGTCGGCGGTGCCGGGGGCGCTGCGGCGCGGCCGGTAGGGCGAGGGCGGACGGCGGCCGGGCATCGACCGCCGCCCGGGTGCGCGGCGACGTGCGGCGGTGGCCGGAGCCACCGCCGCACGGCCCGCGTCACCACAAGCGCTTGATGCCGCGCATGAGTTTGGACCCCGAGCGGACGACGGCCTGTGTTCCCCTGTTCACCAGATCCTTCCCGCCTACCGAGAACTTCGCGATCTTGTCGATCGGCATGAAGGGCAGGAGGCTCTTCTCCCCGAACTTGAAGAGGGAAGCCCGGAACTCCTGGCTGGTCCACCCGTACCCGTAGCCGGTCAGCACGACGCTCACCCCGCTGGCGGCCACCGACGCCACAGTGAGGCCCGCCCAGGCGACCCGCCCGTAAGGGCCCGGGATGTACTTGGCCACTCCGGCCGCAATGCTCAGGTAATTGCTGACACTGTTGGCCAACTTGGCATACTCACGGGCCGTGGCCCTGGAGTCGTCGCCGGAGTCGATGCCCGCCGAGATCGGCCCGATCGTGTCGTAGGCCGGGTTGTCGGCGGGATTGACGTTGTTCGCGGCGTTCTGCCGGGCCTGCTCCGCCGCCCTGGCCGCTTCCGCCGCCTGCTCCTGCTCGCGCTTGCGGGCCGCGATGTTCCCGGCCTCGTTGGCGGCCTGCCCTGCCTCCTCCGAGCTCTTGCCGGCCGCCAGCGCCGAGGCCCTGGCCTCGGCCGCCGACGCGGCGGCGTTGGCCGCCGAGGCCACCGCGCTGTGGGCCGACACGGCGGCCTGGTTCGCGGAGTAGTTGGCCTGCCGGCTCGCCAGCTTCGCCGTGACGGAGGCGGTATTGGCCTGCTGGGCGGAGGCCGCCGCGGCGGTGGCGGAAGCCGCGGCCTCGGCGGCCCGGTTGCGTGCCTCGTCCGCGTAGCCCTTGGCCTGCGAGGCCGACGCCCGGGCCCGGTCGGCCCACTGGCCGGCCTCCGCGGCGGCCGAGCGGGCCTGGGCCGCGACCGTGGACGCCTCGGCCGCTTCCTGATTCGCCTGCGCCGCGATCCGGGCGGCGCTCGCGATCAGCGCGCGGACCGCCGCCACGTGGGTGGCGGTGTCCTGGTCCTTCTGGGCCGCCCGGTACTGGCTCCGCGCGACGAAGTCGCTCTGCATCGAGTCCGGCCCGGCCATCGCGACCTGTCCGAGGGCCGCCACGGTGGGGCCGCCCTTGCCCATGACGGCGAGTACGGACACCCGGTCGTCCTCGGCCTTGGCCTGCCAGTAGGTGGTGGCCAGGAATTCGGTCAGGGCCTTCGAGGAGCCGTCGTTCAGGGCGGCGTTCCCGGCGTCGGTGACCGCCTTGCCCGCGTTGTTCATCAGCTTGAGGGTCCGGATCCGGTTGTCCTCGGCCTGGACGTCGTGGATGCCCTGGGTGAGGAAGGCCTCGATCTGTGCCGGACTGTCGGCGGCCAGCGCCCGCTGCGCCGCCTCCGCCAGGCCGGGGCCGCCGAGGGTGGAGAACACCAGGGTCTTCTCCCGGTCGTCCTGCCGCAGGGCCTTCGGGTACTGCGACACGGCCCAGCCGATCACGTCCTGGTCGGTGCCGGAGAGTGCGCCCTGGGCGGCCCGGCTGGTCCACGCGCCGCTGCTGGCCATCAGGTTGACGGCGGCCCGGCGGCCGGCGGCGGCCGCCGTCGCGGTGTCGACCGCCGGGTCGGCGGCCTTGGCGACGAGCTGCCGGGTGGCCTCGTCGACCGCTGCCGCCTGGGTCATGGCGGTCTCCCGCGACCGCTCCTCCTCCTGCTCGTCCTTGCGGAGCGTCGTGGCCTCCTCGACCCCGACCTTGGCGTCGGCCTCGAGCTCCTCCTGCTCGCTCTCCCGGGCGAGCACCTCGACCTTCTGCGCCACCGCCACGGCGTCGCCCGCCACCTTCGCGGCGGCCACGGCCGCGTTGGCGTGCTCGGTGGCCTTGTTCGCCCAGTCCTGGGCGTTGCCCGCCTGGTCGGCGGCCGCGTCCGCCGCCTTCGCGGCGTTCTCCGCGTGGGTGGCGGCCCCGTTGGCGGCCGCCTGCGCGTCCTTCGCGGCCGAAGCCGCGCGGGAGGCCAGCGAGTTGGCCCGCTTGGCGGCCGCGTCGGCG
>NZ_LFVW01000296.1:0-11544 GCF_001182915.1 Kitasatospora sp. MY 5-36 | reverse complement strand
CCGTCGGCCCGGGCAGGACCCCGCTCACCGGGCGGCCTCCGCAGGTGCCGTGCGCTTCGTCGCGGCCGCGGCCTCCGGGCGGGCCGGGACGGACCGGCCGACCACGCGCAGGTCCCGCAGGATCTCCCGGAAACAGGCGGTCAGACCCGCCTCGGCGTACGGCACGCCGATCTCCGCGCAGTAGGCGCGCACGATGCGCGAGGCCGGGCGCAGCGCCGCCACCGGCATGGCCGGGAAGAGGTGGTGCTCGATCTGGAGGCCGAGGCCGCCGAAGAGGAAGTGGACGAACCGGCCGGCCCGCAGGTTGCGGGAGGGCAGCACCTGCCGCCGGAGGTAGTCGGTGCGCTCGGCGCCGGGGCCGGTCATCGGCATGCCCTTGTGGTTGGGGGCGAAGATGCAGCCCAGGTAGACGCCGAACAGTGCCCCGAACAGCGCGGTGAAGGCGAGCGCCTGGAGCGGGGAGAGCACGAGGACGGTCAGGGCCGCCGCGACGGCGTAGTGCAGTACGGCGAGGGTGCGTTCCAGCGCCGGGTGCCTGACGGTGCCGCGGGTGAGGGTCAGGCCGGTGGCGACGAGCAGGCCGAGTGCCTGGAGGGACAGCAGCGGGAAGAACAGTGCCGCCTGGTGCCGTGCCACGAACCGCCGCAACCCCCGTGTCCGCTCGGCCTGTTGGGCGGTCCGGGCGAAGAGGAGGGAGTCGGCGGCCGGGTCCTGGCCCTCGCGGTTCGGGTGGGCGTGGTGCCGGTTGTGGTCGTCGACCCACCAGCCGTAGCTCATGCCGACCACCAGGTTCCCCAGCACGATGCCCACCAGGTCGGTCGTCCGGCGGTCGGCGAACACCGCGCGGTGCGCGACGTCGTGGCCGAGCAGCGCCAACTGGCCCAGTACGAGGGCGAAGAGCGGCGCCAGGCCGAGCTGCCACCAGCTCGCGCCGAGCGCCGTGAACCCGGCCAGCAGCCCCGCCAGCGCGGCCAGCAGTGCCGCGCTCCGGCACGCGTAGTACAGCGGGCGCCGACGCAGCAGGCCGGCCTGCGCCACGCGCCGGTACAGTTCGGCGAACTCGCCGCGCCGGGCGGTCCCGGTGCTCGGGGGGTCCGGGATGTCCTGAACGGTCATGCCACCAATCCGGTCTCGGGCCGCCCCGGCCGGCCGTGTCCGTGCTGCGTGCCTGGGGCTCGAAGGCCCTGAGCCTTCCGTACCCGACCCGTCGGTGTCCCGCGCTGCCGGTGAATGCGACCCGATCGGGCGGGCGGCGGCCACGGGCTGACGGCCCGCCGTTCGGAGGTCGGGAATCCGTACGGGCTGCCGCCGGGGGAGTGGGTTGTGGGGAGGCCGTCGATGCGATCGGGCTCCTGGAGCCGTCCGTCCGGCAGGCGAGGGGGCGTGACCGTATGTTGATCCGACCGGATGGCGGCCCTTCGCCGCGCGGCGCGCCGGGTCGTCGCCGAACCGGGCGTGTCCCGGTACGCGGGCTAGGTTCGGGTCCGTGACCGGCAACGACGCGGTCCTGGCGCTGATGGTCGTCACGGCGCTGGGCTTCGACTTCACCAACGGCTTCCACGACACCGGCAACGCGATGGCGACCTCGATCGTGACCGGCGCCCTCCCGCCGCGGGTCGCGGTCGGCGTCTCGGCGGTGCTGAACCTGGTCGGCGCGTTCCTGTCGACCGCCGTGGCGGCGACCATCGCCAACGGCCTGGTCGCCAGCGGGGAGGTGACCCTGACGGTGGTGTGCGCCGGCCTGACCGGCAGCATCCTGTGGAACCTGGCCACCTGGTTCCTCGGGATCCCCTCCAGCTCCTCGCACGCGCTGATCGGCGGGGTGGTCGGGGCGACGGTGGCTGCGGCCGGGACCTCGGCCGTCAAGTGGCAGGGGCTGGTCTCCAAGGTGATCGTGCCCGCGGCGCTGTCGCCGTTCATCGCCGGTGGGGTGGCGGTGGTCGGCACCCTCCTGGTCTACCGCCTCACCCGGGACGTGCCCGAGGGCCCGCGCGGGCGCGGGTTCCGGCTCGGCCAGATCGGCTCGGCCTCCATGGTCTCGCTCGCCCACGGCACCAACGACGCGCAGAAGACCATGGGCGCCATCACCCTGGCCCTGATCGCCAACGGCACCCTGCAGGCCGGGGCGAAGGCGCCCGACTGGGTGATCGTCTCCTGCGCGCTGGCGATCGCCCTGGGCACCTACATCGGCGGCTGGCGGGTGATCCGCGCGCTGGGCAAGGGGCTGGTGGAGATCGAGCCGCCGCAGGGGATGGCCGCCGAGTCGGCCTCGGCCGCGGTGATCCTCTGCTCCACCGACTTCGGCTACTCGCTCTCCACCACCCACGTGGCCACCGGGTCGATCCTGGGCTCGGGGATCGGGCGGAGCGGTGCCGTGGTGCGCTGGCAGCTCGCCCGCCGGATGGTGGCGGCCTGGCTGCTCACCCTGCCGGCCGCGGCGGGGGTCGGCGCGGTGGCCTACTGGACCGCGAACGGGATCGGCGGGACGACCGGGGTGGCGGTGATCTTCATCGTGCTGGTGCTGGCGTCGGTCGCCTTCTTCGCCGCCTCCCGCTACCCGGCCGTGACGCCGGAGAACGTCAACGCCGCGTGGACCGGTTCGGTGGCCCCGGAGCCCGTCAAGGACGAGGTGAGGTCGTGAACTCCTGGGTCAACCTGGACGCGGTGTGGAAGATCGTCGTGGTGGGCCTGGTCACCGGCGCCGGCCTGCCCGCGCTGTTCGCCCTCGGCCTGCGCCTGCTCAACCCGTCCGGTCCGTCCGGCCCGTCGGACCCGTCCGCGCCGTCCGGCCCGGCCGACGAGGCGGCGGCCGTCCGGCCCACCGCCGGCCCGGTCGGCTCCACCCTGGCCGGACTCATTTTCGCGCTGGTGCTCGCGGCGATCGGCTGGGGCATCTACGTCATCGTCAACCACCGCTGACCGTCCGCCGCCCCGGCCCGGCCCGGGCGGGCCCCGCCGAATTCCGCTCCGGCAACCGGGTGAAATGGTACGGAGTCGCCTGGCGCGAATGGAAGCCGGGCCCGGCGCTGCCAGAATGCAATTTCTCCGAGGGCCACCTGAACGGACGGGGCCACTGGACGGCAGGAGCGGAACATGCGACTCGTTCGACCACGCAATAGTTCGGAAAGCGCGCTCGCCCTGGATGCGGCGCGTCTCCCGTGGACGTTGATGTACCACTCGGTGACGTCGGCGACCGAGGATCCCTATCTGATCACCGTCGACCCCGCGCGATTCCGCCGCCAGCTGCGCTGGCTGTCCGCGCGCGGACTGCGCGGGGTGTCGGTGGGCGAGCTGATGCGTTCCCACCGGAACGGAACCGCCGCGGGAAAGGTGGGGCTCAGCTTCGACGACGGATACCGCGACTTCGTGGAGGAGGCCCTGCCCGCACTTGCGGAGTACGACTTCACGGCGACGGTCTACGTGGTGGCCGGCCGGCTCGGCGGGTACAACGACTGGGACGAGCAGGGCCCGCGCAAGCCGCTGATGACGGCGGCCCAGGTCCGCGAGGCCGCCGCCGAGGGGGTGGAGATCGGCTCGCACGGGCTGACGCACCGGCGGCTGGCGGGCCTGGGGGCGCGGGATCTGGCGGCCCAGGTCGCCGACAGCCGCCACGTGCTGGAGGACCTCACGGGCCGGTCGGTCGAGGGGTTCTGCTACCCGTACGGTTCGCTCGACGGCGCCGCCGTGGAGGCGGTGGCGCACACCGGGTACGGGTACGGGTGCGCGGTCAGCCCCGGTGTCCACGGCGGGGAGTTCGCGCTTCCCCGATGTTACGTCGGCGACCGGGACGGGCCGCTGCACCTGACCGCGAAGCTGGTGCGCGACCGCTGGTTGCGCTGACGGTCGCTCAGGGGGCGGTGGCGGCCGGCTCCAGGTGCAGCCAGGACTCGTGCCAGAGCAGGGCGCACCGCCGGTCGCAGCCGGTGGCGAGCGGCTCGCCACCGCAGCGCAGGCCGTCGAGGATGAACCAGCGCCCCCCGGTGGGGTGTTGCCACCAGGCGAGGGACCGATGGCGCAGTTCGACGGCGCTGTGACGGGTGCCGGTGTGGTGTTCCATCCCCGGCTGGAAGGGGACGCCGTGCAGGCGCCCGTCGGGGTCGAGGGTCGCGCGGATCTCCGCGAGGTCGCGTACGGTCGCCCACAGGGCGACGGGCCGGGGGGCGGGGACCGGCGCGGGCGCGGGCTCCAGCCATTCGTCGCGGAACAGCAGGGCGCAGTCCAGCCCGCAGCCCTGGGCGCCGTCGGCGCCGTGGCAGGTGGCGCCGGCCAGGGCGACGGTGCCCGACAGGCGCCGCACCCGGTAGTGGTCGTCGATCATGCGGCGCACGATGCGCTCGACCTGGTAGACGCCGCCGCAGAACGACCACTGGCTGCCGGTGAACCACAGGCCGCGGTGGCGGTCCTTGGCGTCGAGGGTGGCGCGCACCGCGGCCTCGTCCTTCACCCGGACCCAGTCCCCCTCGGCGAACCGGGAGGGCCGGCCGGGCGCCGGAACGTCGGCGCGGCGCTCGCGCAGGCCCTCGCGGGCGATCCTGGCGCGGCGTACGACGCCGAGTGGGGGAAGGTCGCGCAGGGGCAGGTTCTTGTACTGGCATCGGTTCGCGGCGGTTCCGCAGAGCGGCTCCGCGGTATGGGTGAACCGTGATTCCTCAACGGCCATCAGTGAAATCCCATCGGGTCGGAGATATCGGCACAGGCTAGCGCACCCGGTCTTTTACGCGCTGGCTCGTCGGACCCTACCGGCGCCATGTCGAAAGAAATAACACTAGACGCACTAAGAGTCCCATGGGGTGAAACATCGCCGTTCCCGGGGAATTCTGGTCAGGGTCCGTGTTCATGTGCGTGTAATGTTTCCATCGTTGTCGGGGTGGAGTGGCCGAGTGGCTAGGCGGCGGCTTGCAGGGCCGTTCAGATGGGTTCGATTCCTATCTCCACCTTTTTCTTCCGAGTTCTTTCGAGACATTTCGATCCGTCTCGAAAGGCGCGCCCGGAACAGGACGATCGGTGCGGTCACCTGGGGCTCCGGGGCACATCACCCGGCGAAGGGATCGCTCATGACCACCTCCCCCAGCGGCTCGGCCGCCGCGCTGCGCGCCGTCCAGGTCGCGGGGCCGGGTGCGGCCCCCGAGCTGGTCGAGGTCCCCTCGCGGGAGCCCGGCCCGGGAGCCGTGCGGATCACCGTGGAGGCGTGCGGGGTCTGCCACTCCGACCTGCTCATCGCCGGCGGCCTGCTGCCCGGCAGCACCTTCCCGATCACCCCGGGGCACGAGATCGCCGGCCGCGTCGACGCCCTCGGCGAGGGCGTGGAGGGCTGGCGGGTCGGCGACCGGGTCGCGGTCGGCTGGTACGGCGGCAGCTGCGGGCACTGCGACGCGTGCCGGGCGGGCGACGGCCTGCACTGCGCGCGGGCCGAGATCCCGGGCGTCGCCTATCCGGGCGGGTTCGCCGACTCCGTCGTCGTCCCGGCCGTGGCCCTGGCGGCGGTCCCGGACGAGCTCACCGCGGTCGAGGCGGCGCCGCTGGCCTGCGCGGGGGTGACGGTCTTCAACGCCCTGCGCCGCTCCGCCGCACGGCCCGGGGACACCGTCGCCATCCTGGGGATCGGCGGACTCGGCCACCTGGGCGTCCAG
This sequence comes from Kitasatospora sp. MY 5-36, assembly GCF_001182915.1. Lineage (NCBI taxonomy): Bacteria > Bacillati > Actinomycetota > Actinomycetes > Kitasatosporales > Streptomycetaceae > Kitasatospora > Kitasatospora sp. MY 5-36. The sequence continues at coordinate 5,914 of NZ_LFVW01000296.1, read as the reverse complement.
TTCGCCGAGAAGATGGGCTTCCGCACCGTCGCCATCGCCCGCGGCCAGGAGAAGGGGCCGCTCGCGCTCCGGCTCGGCGCCGCCCACTACATCGACAGCACCGCGGGCGATGTCGCCGAGGCCCTACGGCAGTTGGGGGGTGCGAAGGTGGTCCTGTCCACCGTCACCAACGCGCCCGCCGTGGTGGCGACGATCGACGGGATCACCCGCCGGGGCGAGCTCGTCATGGTCGGACTCCCGGCGGAGCCGCTGGAGCTGAGCGCCCTGCAGTTGATCCAGGGCGACCGGAAGGTCTACGCGCACTCCTCGGGCATCGCGGTCGACACCCAGGACACGCTGCGCTTCGCGGCGCAGACGGGGGTGAGGGCCTGGGTCGAGGAGGTGCCGCTGGAGCGGACCGCGGCGGCGGTGGAGAAGATGGCGGCCAACCGGGCCCGCTTCCGGATGGTCGTCACCACCGGCCGCTGAGCGGCGGTCATCGGAGCCGGCTCTCGGAGTCGGCCCTCGGAGCCGGTCCCTCGGGGCCGGCTCCCGGCGTGTCCGGGCAGGTGGACGGGGGTGAGCGGCACTCCGGTGGCGCGGCGCGGGCGCGTACCCCTGGACTTACTAGGACGTCCAACTATATGGTCGACGGCAGGTCCGCGGTGTCAGGGAAGCCGGTGTGAGTCCGGCACGGTCCCGCCACTGTGACCGGGGAGTCCGTCCTCGCAGATGACGGCCACTGGCAGCCAGCCGGGAAGGCCTGAGGGCGTGCGGTGATCCGGGAGTCAGGATACCGGCCGCGGGTGGTTCGTGTTTTCCACGAGGATGGAGACGACACACATGACTCCGGGCTGCTCCCGTTCCATCGCGCCCGGCTGTCCCGTGCCGACGGCCGCCGGGGCGCCAGCGTCCTGACGTACCGTCACACCGCCGTACGCCCGTGCCGAGGGGCGCGCCACCGTGCGCCCGCCGACCGGCGGCGGCCTCCATTCCTCCTCTCCCCACCCCTGTCGAGAGTAGGAACCGATGGTCCGAGAACTGACCCACTTCATCGCCGGCAAGCCCACCGCCGGCACCTCCGGCCGCTTCGGCGACGTGTACGACCCCAACACCGGCCGGGTGCAGGCCCGGGTGCCCCTGGCGAGCCGCGCCGAGGTCGAGGCGGTGATCGCCGACGCCGAGCAGGCCCAGCCCGCGTGGGCCGCCTGGAACCCGCAGCGGCGGGCCCGCGTCCTGCTGCGCTTCCTCCAACTCGTCGAGCAGGAGAAGGACGAGCTGGCCCGGCTGCTCTCCGCCGAGCACGGCAAGACCGTGGCCGACGCCCACGGCGACATCCAACGCGGCCTGGAGGTCGTGGAGTTCGCCGCCGGCATCCCGCACCTGCTGAAGGGCGAGTTCAGCGACAACGCCGGGACGGGCATCGACGTGTACTCGATGCGCCAGCCGCTCGGCGTGGTCGCGGGCATCACGCCGTTCAACTTCCCGGCGATGATCCCGCTCTGGAAGGCCGCGCCCGCGCTGGCCTGCGGAAACGCCTTCGTGCTCAAGCCCTCGGAGCGCGACCCCTCGGTGCCGCTGCGGCTGGCCGAGCTGTTCCTGGAGGCCGGGCTGCCGCCGGGCGTGCTCAACGTCGTCAACGGCGACAAGGAGGCCGTGGACACCTTGCTGGAGGACCCGCGCGTCCAGGCGCTCGGCTTCGTCGGCTCCACGCCGGTCGCCCAGTACGTGTACGCCACCGCCGCCGCGCACGGGAAGCGGGCGCAGTGCTTCGGCGGGGCCAAGAACCACCTGATCGTGATGCCGGACGCCGACCTCGACCAGGCGGCGGACGCGCTGATCGGCGCCGGGTACGGCTCGGCCGGGGAGCGCTGCATGGCGATCTCGGTGGCCGTCCCGGTGGGGGAGGCGACGGCGGACGCCCTGGTGGCGAAGCTGGTCGAGCGGATCGGCGCGCTCAAGGTCGGGCGCTCGGACGACCCGGCGGCGGACTTCGGCCCGCTGGTCGGCGCCGACGCGCTGGCGCGGGTGCGCGGCTACCTGGACCTCGGGGTCGAGGAGGGCGCCGAACTCGTCGTCGACGGACGGGACTTCCGGCTGGCGGGGCACGAGGACGGCTACTTCCTCGGCGCCTCGCTGTTCGACCGGGTCACGCCCGGCATGCGGATCTACCGGGAGGAGATCTTCGGGCCGGTGCTCACCGTGGTGCGTGCCGCCGACTACGAGGAGGCGCTGCGGCTGCCCAGCGAGCACGAGTTCGGCAACGGGGTGGCCATCTACACCCGGGACGGCGACACCGCCCGGGACTTCGCCCGGCGGGTGAACACCGGCATGGTCGGGGTCAACGTGCCGATCCCGGTGCCGATCGCCTACCACACCTTCGGCGGCTGGAAGCGCTCCGCGTTCGGCGACCTCAACCAGCACGGGCCGGACTCGATCCGCTTCTACACCCGCACCCGCACCGTCACCTCGCGCTGGCCCTCCGGGGCCAAGGAGGGCGCGAGCTTCACCATCCCGACGATGGGCTGAGGCGCGCCGTGCACACCCATCTGACCGACGACCAGCTCGCCATCGTCGCGACCACCCGGGACTTCGCCCGCGAGCACCTCGCCCCGTACGCCGTCGCGTGGGACCAGGCCAAGCACTTCCCGGTCGACGTCCTGCGCAAGGCCGCCGACCTGGGCCTCGGCGGCGTCTACGTGCGGGAGGAGGCGGGCGGCTCGGAGCTCGGCCGCCAGGACGGCGTGCTCGTCTTCGAGGCGCTGGCGACCGGCTGCCCGTCCATCGCCGGCTACCTGTCGATCCACAACATGGTCGCCTGGATGATCGACCGCTACGGCAGCCCCGCCCAGCGCGCCCGGCTGCTGCCCGGGCTCTGCTCGACGGAGCTGCTCGGCAGCTACTGCCTCACCGAGCCGGGCGCGGGCTCGGACGCCGCCGCGCTGGCCACCCGGGCCCGCCGGCGCGGGGACCACTGGGTCCTGGACGGCGTCAAGCAGTTCGTCTCGGGCGCCGGCACCTCGCAGGTGTACGTGGTGATGGCCCGCACCGGCGGACCGGGGGCCCGGGGCGTCTCCGCGTTCCTGGTGGAGCGGGACGACCCCGGCGTCTCCTTCGGACCGAACGAGAAGAAGATGGGCTGGAACGCCCAGCCGACCCGGCAGGTGCTGCTGGACGGCGTCCGGCTCCCGGCCGACCGCCTGCTCGGCGGGGAGGGCGAGGGCTTCCGGATCGCCATGAACGGGCTGAACGGCGGCCGGCTCGGCATCGCCGCCTGCTCCGTCGGCGGTGCGCAGGACGCCCTGGAGCGGGCCACCCGGCACCTGGCCGACCGGGAGGCGTTCGGGGCCGCGCTGCTGCACGCCCAGGCGCTGCGGTTCCGGCTCGCCGACATGGCCACGGAGCTGGAGGCGGCCCGCTCGCTGCTCTGGCGGGCTGCCGCCGCGCTGGACCGGGGCGACCCCCGGGCGCCGGAGCTGTGCGCGATGGCCAAGCGCCACGCCACCGACACCGGCTTCGAGGTGGCCAACCAGGCGCTCCAACTCCACGGCGGCTACGGCTACCTGGCCGAGTACGGCATCGAGAAGATCGTCCGCGACCTGCGGGTGCACCAGATCCTGGAAGGGACCAACGAGATCATGCGCGTCATCGTCGCCCGCGGCCTGACCGGGGCCGCGTGATGGGTACGGATGAGGTCCTCGTCCAGCGCGAGGGTCGGGCGGGTCTGATCGTCCTCAACCGCCCGGCGGCCCTGAACGCCCTCACCCACGGCATGGTGCGGAGGATCTCCGCCGCACTGGACGCGTGGGAGCGGGACGGCGACGTGGAGACCGTCGTGATCACCGGCGCCGGCGAGCGGGCCTTCTGCGCGGGCGGCGACATCGTCGCCATCCACCGCGCCGCCACCGGCGGCGACCCGGGTGCCGTCGAGGAGTTCTGGCGCGACGAGTACCGCCTCAACGCCCGGATCGCCCGCTACCCGAAGCCCTACGTCGCCGTGATGAACGGCATCGTGATGGGCGGCGGCGTCGGCGTCTCCGCCCACGGCAGCGTCCGGATCGTCACGGAGACCACCGGGGTCGCCCTGCCGGAGGCCGGCATCGGCTTCGTCCCCGACGTCGGCGGCACCTACCTGCTCGCCCTCGCGCCGGGGGAGTCGGGCACCCACCTCGCCCTGACCGCGGGATCCGTCGGCGCCGGGGACGCGTTGCTGTGCGGGCTCGCCGACCACTTCGTGCCCGCCGAGCGGCTGCCCGCACTGCTGGACGACCTGGCCGAACTGCCCGTCCACGACGCGCTGGAACGGAACGTCGGGCCCGCGCCGGCCGGCGTGCTGGACGGCCAGCGCGGATGGATCGACCACTGCTACGCGGCCGGCACCGTGGAGGAGATCCTCGACCGGCTGCGGGAGAGCGGCGAACCCGAGGCCAAGAAGGCCGCCGACCGGATCGCCGCCAACTCCCCGACCGCCGTGAAGGCGACGCTCGCGGCCCTGCGCCGGGCCCGGGCACTGGGCCCGCTGGAGGCCGTCCTCGACCAGGAGTACCGGACCTCCTGCGCGGCGCTCGCCACGCCGGACCTCGCCGAGGGCATCCGGGCCCAGGTGATCGACAAGGACCGCACCCCGCGGTGGAGCCCGGCGACCCTGAGCGCCGTCGAACCCGCCGCCGTGGACCGCTACTTCGCCCCGCTCGGCGACCGTGAACTCGGCCTCGCCGCCACCACACCCCTGGAGCGCTGGTGACCCAGACGATCGGATTCATCGGACTCGGCAACATGGGCGGCCCGATGGCCGCCAACCTCGTCAAGGCCGGACACCGGGTGACCGGCTACGACCTGGCCCCGGACGCCCGGGAGCGCGCCGCCGGGAACGGCGTCGCCGTGGCCGCCTCGGCGGCGCAGGCGGTGGCGGCGGCCGGGACGGTCGTCACCATGCTCCCGGCCGGACGCCATGTCCTCGACGCCTACGGTGAGTTGACGGCGGCGGCGCCGAGCGGCGCGCTGTTCGTGGACTGCTCCACCATCGCGGTCGGGGACGCCCGGGTGGCCGCCGACCTCGCCCGGGTCGCCGGGCACCGGGCCGTCGACGCACCGGTCTCCGGCGGCGTGGCCGGCGCCGAGGCGGCCGGCCTGACCTTCATGGTCGGCGCGGACGCCGCCGACTTCGCTGATGCCGAGCCGCTGCTGGCGGCGATGGGCCGGCGGGTCGTCCACTGCGGAGGGTCCGGCGCCGGCCAGGCGGCGAAGATCTGCAACAACATGATCCTCGGCGTCTCCATGATCGCGGTCAGCGAGGCTTTCGTCCTCGGGGAGAGCCTCGGGCTCAGCCACCAGGCCCTGTTCGACGTGGCCTCCACCGCCTCCGGCCAGTGCTGGGCGCTCACCGCCAACTGTCCCGTCCCCGGCCCCGTCCCGGCCAGCCCCGCCAACCGCGACTATGCGGCCGGATTCGCGGCCACCCTGATGGCCAAGGACCTCGGACTGGCCGCCGACGCCGCCACCGCCTCCGCCGTCCCGGCCGAACTGGGCCGACGGGCCGCCGAGTTGTACGCCGCCTTCGCTCAGGACGAGGGCGCCGGGCTGGACTTCTCCGCCATCATCACCACCCTCCGGGAGGGCGCCGCATGACGTACGGGACGATCCTGGTCGAGCGCAAGGGCCGGGTCGGGCTGATCACACTCGACCGGCCGAAGGCGCTCAACGCGCTCAACACCCGGCTGATGAACGAAGTCGTCGCGGCGGCAACGGAGTTCGACCGGGACCCGGAGATCGGCTGCCTGGTGGTCACCGGCTCGGAGAAGGCCTTCGCGGCCGGCGCCGACATCAAGGAGATGCAGTCGCTCGACTTCGTCGACGCCTACCTCGGCGACTGGTTCGCCGCCTGGGACCGCTTCGGCGCCCTGCGCAAGCCCGTCGTCGCGGCCGTCGCGGGCTA
>NZ_LFVW01000002.1:0-1415 GCF_001182915.1 Kitasatospora sp. MY 5-36 | reverse complement strand
TCTGGTGCGGTGGACGGGGAGGCGGCCGGGGAAGCGGTCGGGGAGGCGGTCGGCCTGGGGGCGGAAGCGGGCGGGGGCCGGTCGGAGGAGCCGGCGGGGGCGGCCGGATTCGCGGGGGGCGGCGGGGTGTCCTCGGTGGGCGGTGGGGCGGCGGGCCGGGATGCGGTAGACCTGGAGGGGTGAGCGAACGAGTGACGAGGCTGGCAGAGCCCACGGTGGATGTCCTGCGGCAGCGGTTGGTGGACTTCGCGTCGGCCCGGCGGTGGGAGCCCTTCCACACCCCGAAGAACCTGGCGGCGGCGCTGAGCGTGGAGGCGGGGGAGCTGCTGGAGATCTTCCAGTGGCTGACGCCCGAGCAGGCGGCCGCGGTGATGTCCGACCCGGAGCGCGCGCACCGGGTGCACGACGAGGTCGCGGACGTGCTGGCGTACCTGCTGCAGTTCTGCACGGCGGTCGGGGTGGATCCGCTGGAGGCCCTGGCGGCCAAGATCGAGCGGAACGAGCTCCGCTTCCCGGTGCCGACGGCCGCGGGCGCCGCCGGCCAGGAGGCGTCCGCCGCCGACCAGGGGGCGGGCGGTGCCGACCCAGGGGCGGTCGAGGCCGCCGGGAGTGTGGCCCGCGCGCCCGAGAGGGCGACCTCCGTCAACCCGGACGTGGACGACCAACCCGTGTGAGGGACGAAAGTTATCCACAACCCCGGACTTGTCCACAGCTTCTGACAACGTGGATGCGCGCTCGCGCACTTCCTCGCACGCTTTCGCCGTGACCAGCCGTCACCACGCGGACCGCCCCTCCCGGCGGCCCGGGTCGACGGCGACAGCGAGCGGGAGGAGCGGTGGCCATGGAGGCGCTGCGACTGATCAAGACGGCCCGGTACGCCCTGGCCGAGGCCAGGCACGTACCGGACGTGCTGGCCGAGGCGCGGCAGGCCGCGCTGCTCACCGAGGCGGTGGGCGCCAGGCTGGCGGAGTCGGAGGACGAGGATCTCACCGGGCTGGGGCAGCAGCTGTCCGAGGCCGGGGCGCACGCGGCGGTCTGCCTGGACCGCTCCGTCGTCCGGGCCGCCCTGGTGAGCGGCGGCCGGGCCGCGCGGCTCACCGACCTGGGGGACTTGGCGCCGGCCCTGGGGGCGCTGGACGGGCTGCTCCAGGAGGTCGGCGAGACGCTGGTGGTGCTGGCCTGCGGGGCGGACACCGAGAGCCTCTACTGGACGTGCATCGACGGCGTGGACGCGGTCTCGGAGTGCAAGGACCTGACGGTACGGCTGCGTGCGGCGGCGCTCCGGGCCGGGGCGGCGGAGCCCGCCGCGCTCGGCGGTGCGGAGCGGGAACGCGAGCGGGCGGGTGGCGGGGCGCCGTTACTGGTGGTCCGGCTCGGCCCTCCGGGCGAGACCGGTCCGCCGGGCGGTGACGGTG
>NZ_LFVW01000029.1:0-39612 GCF_001182915.1 Kitasatospora sp. MY 5-36 | reverse complement strand
CCGCCCGTCGCCCCGCCCAGCGCCGATCCCCCGCCCGCCGCCTCCGCGACCAGCCGCACCACCAGCCCCTCCAGCGCCGCGTAGCTGCTCCGCAGGGTGGCCGCCAGCGCCGGGTTGACGGCGGCCCCGGCGACGAAGGCGAGCCAGATCCTGGCCTCGGCCCGGTGTTCCTCGCGCAGCAGCGCCACCTCGCCCGCCACCAGCCCGAGTTCGGTGGCCGCCGACTGCGCCGGGCCGGCCGTGAGCCGGTTCCGCACCCGCGCGGTGACCCGCTCGCCGACGTACGCGAGCGCGGCCAGCAGCATCTCCTCCTTGGTGCGGAAGCAGCGCTGGACGGCCCCCATCGAGACCTCCGCCCGGGTGGCGACGTCCCGCAGGGTGACGCCCTCCAGCCCGTGCTCGTCCACCAGCAGGCAGACGGCCTCGGCGATCCGCCGGCGCCGGCCCTCGTGGTCCACCTGTTTCGGCATGCCCGTCCTCCTCGCCGCAGTGTTCTCCGATATTCGATATTCCGATGCAAGCGTATCGGTTCCGGGCTAGGGTTCGTTCCGTTCCGATGCGACCGCATCGGAACGAGCCCGACGACCCGCCGAGGAGCGCCCCCATGTCCCTGTGGAGCAAGCCCGCCACCGAACTCGCCGCCGCCGTGCGCGGCGGCGAGGTGTCGGCCCTGGAGGTGGTGGACAGCCACCTGGCCCGGATCGACGAGGTCAACCCCCGTCTGAACGCCGTCACCCAGCTCCTCGCCGACCGGGCCCGCGCGGCCGCGCGGGACACCGACCGCCGCCGGGCCGCCGGCGAGCCCCTCGGGCCGCTCGCGGGCGTGCCGTTCACCGTGAAGGAGTGCACCCCGATCGCCGGCGTGGCCACCACCTTCGGCACCCCGCGCTTCCGCGACCACGTCGCCACCGACGACGCCGTCCCGGTGGCCCGGCTGCGCGCGGCCGGGGCGATCCCGATCGGCCACAGCAACCTGCCGACCCTGATCCTCGCCGGGATGCACACCCGCAGCGAGCTGTACGGCGACACCTACAACCCCTGGGACCGGCGCCGCACCCCGGGCGGCACCAGCGGCGGGGACGGCGTGGCCGTCGCCGCCGGGATGGCCCCGCTCGGGCTCGGCAACGACTCCGGCGGCTCGGTCCGCATCCCCGCCTCCTTCTGCGGGGTCGCCGCCCTCGATCCGACCACCGGCCGCTTCCCCGCCGACCAGCGCCTGATCGGCCCGGACGACCCCGGCCCGGCCTCCCAGATCCTGGTCACCGACGGCCCGTTGGCCCGTACGGTCGCCGACCTGCGGCTCGCCTACGAGACGCTGGCGGGCACCGACCCGCGAGACCCGCGCGCCGTGCCCGTCCCGCTGTACGGCGAGCCGCTCGCCGCCCCCGTCCGGGTCGCCGTCGTCGCCGACCCGGGCGGCCACGGCGTCCACCCGACCGTCCGCCGCGCCGTCGAGACCGCCGCCGACGCGCTGCGCGACGCCGGGTACGACGTCCAGGAGGTCCCCGACGTCCCGCGGCTGGACGAGGCGCTCGACACCTACCACCGCCTGACCGGCACCGAGTTCGCGCCGAACTGGCCCGCCGTCCGGCAGCTGCTGGGCGAGGGCGGCGACCGCTTCATCGAGCTGACGATGCGCAGCTCCCCGCCCGTGGACGGCCCCGGCCTGATCCGGCTGCTGGGCACCTGGATGAACATCCGCCGCTCCTGGGCGGAGTTCCTGCACGCGTACCCGCTGCTGCTGGGCCCGGTGTTCACCGAGCCGCCGGTCGAACCGGGCCTGGAGTCGCGGGACCAGGCGGGCCGGGACCGGGTCGCCTCGGCCATGCGGCTCTGCTCGGTGACCAGCTTCGTCGGCGTCCCGTCCGTCGCCGTCCCGACCGGTCTCGCCGCGGACGGCCTCCCCACCGGTGTGCAGCTCGTCGGCCGGGCCTTCCGGGAGGACCTCTGCCTGGCCGCCGCCCAGGCCGTCGAGGACCGCCTCGGCACCCTCGCCCCGATCGACCCGAGGCCGTAAGCCGCAGGCCGTAAGCCACAGGCCGCACGCCCGCACACCGCAGGCCGTAAGCCCGCACACCGCAGGCCGCAGGCCGCACCGACCGCCGGGGCTGCTCCCGCCGTGGCCACATCACCGTGGCCGCACAGCCGCTCAGGCGCCGGGCAGCCCCGGCACCACCAGCCCGCTCTCGTACGCGATCACCACCGCGTGGGTCCGGTTCTGCGCGCCGAGCTTGCCCAGCACGTTCCCGACGTGCGTCTTCACCGTCTCCTGGCTCACCGCGAGGGCCTGCGCGATCTCCGGGTTGGAGAGCCCGGTCGCCATCAGCCGCAGCACCCCCTCCTCCCGGCCGGTCAGCGCCGCCCTGGGCAGCGCCTCGGCCGACTCCAGCGGCCGGGCCGCGACCATCCGGCGCAGCGCGGCGGGGAACAGCACCGCCTCCCCGGCGGCCACCACCCGCACCGCCTCGGCGATCTGCGGGACGGGCCGCCGCTTCAGCACGAAGCCGCTGGCGCCGGCGCTCAGCGCGGCGGTGACGTAGCCGTCGTTCTCGAAGGTGGTGATCACCACGACCTTGGGCGGGTCGGCGTCCTTCAGCAGTTCGCGGGTCGCCTCGATCCCGTTGCGACGCGGCATTCGCACGTCCATCAGCACCACGTCCGGGCGCAACATCCGTACCTGCTGGACCACTTCGACGCCGTCGGCGGCCCGCCCGACCACCGTGATGCCCTGTTGGGCGCCCAGCAGGGTGCTCAGGCCGCTGCGGGTGACGGGGTCGTCGTCGGCGATCAGGAGGGTGACGTCGGGCGCCGCCCCAGCGGCGGGGTCGGCCGCCCTGTCCTCACCGGCCCCGCTCACGCTCCCGTCGGCCCCGCTCCCCCCGGAGCCGCGACCACCGCTCCCGCTCACGCCGACCACCGCATCGGCAGCCGGACCGCCAGCCGCCACTGCCCCTCGCCGTACGGGCCGGCCTCGAACTCGCCGTGCAGCAGCCGCACCCGCTCGGCCAACCCGGGCAGGCCGTGCCCGGAGGTCGGGAAGCCGCCCGCCGCGGCCCCGTCCGCCACTCCGTTGACCACGCTCAGCTCCAGCTCGTCCGCCCCCGCCGCCACCCGCAGCTCGATCGTCCCGCCCGAGCCGTGCCGCAGCGCGTTGGTCAGCCCCTCCTGGACGATCCGGTACGCGGCCCGGGAGAGCGTGCCCTGCACCTGCGCCAGGTCCCCGGTGGTGCGCGGCGCCACGACGGCGCCCGCGTGCCGGAGCCGGTCGATCAGTTCGGGCAGGTCGGTGAGGGTGCGGGTCGGCGCGGTGCCGGACTGCTCCTCGCGCAGCGCGCCGAGCACGTAGTCGAGGTCCTCCAGCGCGGCCCGGGTCGACTCCTCGATGCTGCGCATGGCGGCCCGCGCGGCGACCGGGTCGTCGGCCAGTACCTCGCCCGCGACGGCGGCCTGGATGGTGGCGGCGGTCAGGGTGTGCCCGATGGAGTCGTGCAGTTCGTGGGCCAGCCGGTTGCGTTCGGCGAGCAGCCGCTCCCGCTCGGCGGCCATCGCGAGCCGCTCGGCCGGCGAGGGCCCGAGCAGCCGGGGCGCCAGCCACCGCAGCGCGCCCGACACGGCCACGAACAGCGCCGCCGCGAGCACCAGGGCGAGCACTCCCACGATCCAGGCCCAGACGCCCGTCACGTCCGTGGCCCAGCCGAGGAGGCTGACCCTCGCCGTGCCCTCCGCCCAGCGCCCGGGCAGCGCCACGGCCGTCACCAGCAGCGTGCTGCCGCCGATCAGCACCGTCCAGCCCAGCGCCACGTGCGCCACCACGAACGCCGGCGTCCGCCACCACTCCGCCGCGGCGGCCCCCTTCACCGGGGCGGGCACCGCGACGCCCAGCGTCCTGCGCGCCCCCGCCGCCAGCACCCGGCGCACCAGCCGGGGCAGCCCGCACAGCCCGAGCAGCACCGCCCACAGGGGCAGCGCCACCCAGACCGAGTCCGGGCGGCCGGACAGCCCCAGCGTCACCCCGAGCGCCACCATCGCCACCGGCAGCGCGGCCACTGCCCCGACCACCGCGAACAGCACACCCGTATACGTCGACCCGCGCAGCAGCGGCTTCAGTCCCTTGATCATGTCCGCCAGTATCACCGGCCTTCGCACCCTCGCCCTCCCCCGATCGAGGGAGGATCTCCGCAGGTCCGCGCCGTGCCCCCGCGCCGTCCGCCACCCGCCGGCTCCGCCGACTCCGCCGAGCGCGACGCGGCTCCCCGCGGCGGGGCCCCGGGCGAGGTCCCGCGCCGCCCGTCCGAGGGCCGCCCGTCCGAGGGCCGCCGACCTTCACCGACGAGGGCCCGCGTCGAACTCGGCCGGAACGCGACCACTCGTTCGCGTGATTCGGGGTCGAAGCCACCGCCGGGGCCGCCGGAGATCAGACCATCGCAAGGATGACGATCAATCAAAAGCTCTTCCGGCAAGGCCTGTTGGCGACCGCCTCCACTGCCACGGCGCTGGCCGTCACGACCGGCACCACGACGACCGCCCCGGCCGCACCCGCCCAGCGGGACGGCGGCCCGCAGGCCTACCGGGTGTCCGTCCGGGCCGGTGGGGCCTGGGAACTTCCCCCCGGCCTGACCTCCTTCACGGTGTACGTCCGGGGTTCCGGCGGCGGCTCCGGTGGCGGCTCTGGTGACAGCTCCGGTGGCGGCTCCGGTGGCGGCGGCTCCGGAAGCGGCTGGAGCGGCGGCCGGGACGCCGCCGAGGGCACCACGGAGGGCACCACCGGCAGCGGCGCCCCGGCGATCGCACCCGGCTGACGCAGCCGGGCGGAGGCGGAACGACGCCCGCCCCGGCACCCCCACCGCCCCGCTCGGCCGAACCACGGGAAATCGGCCGCCGCCCCGGATCCGCACCCCTCCCGACCTGCCCGATGCGGATCCGGGGGTGCGGATTCCGGCCGTTTCGGTGATCGGCCTGCCAACGAACGGACGGTGGCCGAGACTTGGCCACCGGACCGGGCACCCGACCAGCCTGACTCCGACGAAACGTCAATTCGCTTGATCCACAAGGTCATTGAAGAGACAGGAGTTTCCGGATGGCTGGTTCATCCACCCCGCGCACGGCCGCCCTCGCCGCCGCCGCGACGGCCGTCGCCCTGCTCCTCGGCCCGGTACCCGCCGCAACGGCCGACCCCGGCCCACCGCTCCCGACCCCCCACCTCCTACCGCTGCCCGCCAACGCCGCCCCGCTCAGCACCGCGTACAGCCTGAACAACGCGGGCGACGTCCTCGGCGAGTGCTACCTGGACATCCCCGGCCGGTTCGCCCCGCGCGCCCTCCGCTGGAACACCGGCAACCTCGGCCTCACCGCCCTGGAACCGCTGCCCGGCGAGATCGGCACCCGCCCGGGCGCCATGAACGAGGCCGGCACCGCGGTCGGGGTCTCCTTCGCGACGCTGACCGACAACCACCCGGTCCGCTGGGCCCTCGACGGCACCTCGACCGCACTGGAACTTCCGGCCGGAGCCCGCGGCGGCGGCGCGAACGGGATCAACAACACCGGTGTCGTGATAGGCGATTCGTACGACGCGGTGTTCCGCCCCCTGCCCGTGAAGTGGCGGGCCGACGGCACCAGGGTCGCCCTGCCGCTGCTGGACGGCGACGACACCGGTGCGACCACGGCCGTCAACGACGCGGGCTTCGTCATCGGCTGGTCCGAACGACGTCTCAGCGGCGAGCCCCGGAAGCGCGCGGTGGTCTGGAGCCCGTCGGGCACCGTGACCGCGCTGCCGCTCCCGCCGGGGATCGACGTGGCCGGGGTCTACCGGATCACCGACGCCGGTGTGATCGTCGGCCCCGGACGGCGAGAGGGGAGCACCGAGCTCGACCGGGTGGTGCTCTGGGCGGCGGACGGCACCGTCCGGGACATCGGCGAGGGCCGGCCGAACTCCATCACCAACACCGACACCGTCGTCGGGGCGGCGTTCGACGCCGCCCGCTCCCTGCACGCCGCCTACTGGAACCCGGACGGCACCCGGACGCTGCTCGACGGCCCGGCAGGCCAACAGAGCACGGCGCGCACGATCAACAGCGCGGGCACCGCCGTCGGCACCGCGACGGGTTCGGACTGGGACCACGGCACGGCACTGCTGTGGAAGCGCGACGGGACGGCCGTCACGCTCCCGCCGTCCTCGCTCAGCCCGTACGCCTCGGCCTCCCTCGTCAACGAGTCCGGGGTGATCGTCGGGCACGCCACCCTGCCGGACGCGCAGTCGCTGCCGCGCGCGATGGTCTGGAAGCCCTGATGGCCACGACCCGAAGTCGCCCCGACGTAACAGGAGTTCTCCGCATGACCGGTTCACGCACTTCTCGTACGGCCGCCCTCGCCGCCGCCGCGACGGCCGCCGCCCTGCTCCTCGGCCCGATACCCGCGGCGGCTGCCGCTCCCGCCCACTACCTGGCCTCCCCGCAGTTCCTGCCGACCCCGCCGGACACCGCCTACAGCACGGTGTGGGGCCTGAGCCGCGACGGCGTCGTCGTCGGCGAGTACTTCGCGAAGACCCCCGGCCAGTCCGGTCCGCGCGCCATCCGCTGGAGCCCCGACCACCTCGGCTACACCGTCCTGGCGCCGCTGCCCGGCGACCTGTCCAGCCGGCCGGCCGGGCACAACGACACGGGCACCGTGGTCGGTCTCTCCTTCGTGTCGCTGAGCGACAACCACCCGGTCCGCTGGGCCCCGGACGGCACCCCGACCGCGCTGGAGCTGCCGGCCGGAGTCCGCGGCGGCGGCGCGGGAGCGGTCAACGACGCCGGTGTCGTGGTGGGCGGCTCGTACGACGAGGTCTACCAGCCCAAGCCCCTGAAGTGGCGGGCCGACGGCACCCGGGTCGACCTGCCGCTGCTGCCCGGCGACACCATGGGCTCGACCGCCTCCGTCACCAACGCGGGCTTCGTCGCCGGCAGTTCCGTACGGCGCCTCGCCGACGGCGACTACCAGGAGACCCCGGTGCTCTGGAGCCCGGCCGACGCGGTGACCGCGCTCCCGCTCCCGCCGGGCGTCGACGGCGCCCGGGTGGACAGGATGACCGACGACGGCGTGGTGCTCGGCCACGGGCGGCGGGCCGGCGGCACGGAGTTCGACCGGGTGCTGGTCTGGACGGCCGACGGCACCGTCCGCGACGCCGGCTACGGCCGGACACGGGCCGTCAACAGCGCGGGCACCGTCGTCGGGGCCACGTTCGACGCGGCGCACTTCACGTTCGCCGCCCGCTGGAACCCGGACGGCAGCCAGACCCTGCTCGGCGGCCCGGCGGGCCGGCAGAGCGAGGCCATGGCGGTCAACAACGCGGGTACCGCCGTCGGCAGCGCCCAGGGCCCGGACTGGACCCGCAGCACCGCCCTGCTGTGGCAGCCCGACGGGACGACCGTCACGCTCCCGCCGTCCCCGCTCGGCCCGTACGCCGAGGCCAGGTACATCAACGACGCCGGACTGGTTGCCGGTCACGCCGTCGAGCTGAACGCGGCCGGCCAGCCGGTCGCGTCCCACCCCGTGGTCTGGAAGCCCTGACGCGGAACGGCCGGTCCCCTCTCGGACCGGCCGTTCTCAGCCCTGCTCCGGCGCGGGCCCGAGGGCGTCGCGCAGCATGGTGCGGGAGGTGATGCCGAGCCGCTCGTAGATCTGGTACAGGTGCCCGCCGACGGTCCGGTGCGAGAGGAACAGCCGTTCGGCGATCTGCTTGTTGGTGAGTCCGGAGGCGGCGAGGCGGGCGATCTCCAGCTTCTGGACGCTCAGGCCGTGGGTGTTCGAGGCGTCCGCCCGCGGCCTGCTCGCGCCCGTCGCCCGCAGTTCGTTCCGCGCCCGCTTGGCCCACGGCCGGGCGTCCAGCTCCTCGAACACCTCCAGGGCGGCGGCGAGTTGGGCCCTGGCCCGGACCGTCGCCCGGGCCCGGCGGAGCCGTTCGCCGTGGGCGAGCCGGACCCGGGCGTGGTCGAAGCGCCACCGGTCGGCTCCGGGGGTGTCCAGTGCGAGGGCGAAGCGGCGCAGGGCGCCCCGGTCGTCCTCGGCGCAGAGGGCGGCCGACACCTCCAGCAGCATGGCGTGCCGGGACGACACCGCGCCGAGGCGGTCGAGGTAGAGGGCGCCGGTGCCGACCCGGGTGACCAGGACGGGGTCGGGCTCGTCCGCCAACGAGGCCAACCGCAATCCACGGCCGCGTGAGCCCGGCGGCCGGTCGGCCCTCGGATCGGCCGGCCGCCGCCGCGTCTCCTGACGCACCGCCTGCTCCGCCCGGACGACCTCGGCGATCGACCGCGCGAGCGGCCGTTTCCGCAGGTCGGCGCGGCGCGCCTGACGCACTGTGGGCACCGTTCGGCTGGCGACCCCGCTTGCGCGGGGCGGCGGCACGTGTCCCGCTGGTTCCGGCGGGCCGATCGGCGCCGCCGCTCATGACCTCGAATCCCACGGAGGAAACCACCATGCGTGTTCTCAAGCGTGTCCTGGCCGTCAGCGCCCTCACCGTCCCGCTCGTGATCGGCACCGCCGGCCTCGCCTCGGCCCAGGAGGGCCTGGACGCGTCCTGGGGCAAGGGCCAGTTCATCGCCAACGAGAACGGCGCCGGCATCGCGGGCGCCGAGTCCTCGGTCAGCCCCGAAGGCGTCTCACACGCCGACTTCTGGGTCTGGGCCGACGACAGCGGCGTCTCCGGCTCGTTCACCGGCTCGGGCGCCACCTGGAACCAAGGCTGACGAACCCCGCACCACCGGACGTACGGACCCCCGGAGCGGGGACACCGCTGATCCGGATCCCGGAATGAGGGAGCGGCCGGTCGACCACGAAGGTCGACCGGCCGTTCCCATGGGCCTGCCCGGAGCGGAACCACATACCGCAGGGCTGCTCCGCCCGAACGACGTCGGCGGATGATCGCCCGATCGGCCATTTCCGCAGGTCGGCGCGGCGCGTCTGACGAACCGTTAGGCCTGTTCGGATGGCGGCCTCGCTTGCGGGGGCTGGCGGTGCGTGTCTGGCTGGTTCCGGCGGGCCGATCGGCGCCGCCGCTCATGACCTCGAATCCCACGGAGGAAACCACCATGCGTGTTCTCAAGCGTGTCCTGGCCGTCAGCGCCCTCACCGTCCCGCTCGTGATCGGCGCCGCCGGCCTGGCCTCGGCCCATGGGGGCGTCGACGCGGCCTGGGGCCAGGGCTTCTTCACCGCCGGCCCGGACGGCGCCGGTGTCGCGGGCGCCGAGTCCTCGGTCAGCCCCGAGGGCGTCTCGCACGCCGACTTCGGGATCTGGTCCGACGACGAGGGCGTCACCGGTGGGTTCACCGGCTCGGGCGCCACCCTGGTGAACGGCTGACGGACCCCGCACCACCGGACGTACGGGGCCCCGGGACAGGGCCCCCGCTGAACCGGATCCCGGAATGACGAAACGGCCGGTCGACCACGAGGTCGACCGGCCGTTCCCGTGGCCCCACCCGGAGAGGAACCCCATGACCCGGGCCCCCAGGCCCTCGGAACTGGCGCGGCGGGCATGGGCGGCGAACCGGCCGCTGGCCGGGACGGCCGCCCTGATGGCCCTGATGCTGGCCGTCGCCCTGGTCGGCCTGCTCGCCGATCCCCGGTCGATCACCGGGCAGCCCGCCTGGGCGAAACCGGCCCGCTTCGCGCTCTCGATCGGCCTCTACCCCCTCACCCTGCTCTGGCTGCTCACCTTCGTCCGCGGCCACGACCGCCTCGTCCGGGTCGTCTCCCGGGTGACGGCCGTGTCGCTGGTCGTCGAGATGGCCCTGATCGCCGCCGCGGCGGCGGCCGGCACGACCAGCCACTTCAACTTCGCCACCCCGGCGGCGACGGCGGTGTGGATGACGATGGCCGCCTTCATCGTCGCCACCTGGGCGATGGCCCTGGTGGTCGTCGTGCTGCTGCTGCGTCAGCGGGTGCGGCCGCCGGTGTTCGCGTGGGGGCTGCGGCTGGGCATCGCCGTAAGCGCCCTCGGCATGGCCGTCGCGTTCCTGATGACGCTGCCGACCTCCCCGCAGCGCGCGGCCGCCAGGCGGGGCCACGGCCTGCCCGTCGTCGGCGCGCACACCGTCGGGCTCGCTGACGGCGGCCCGGGAATGCCCGTCACCGACTGGAGCACCCTCGGCGGCGACCTGCGGATCCCCCACTTCCTCGGCCTCCACGCGCTCCAGGTGCTGCCGCTGCTCGGCTTCCTCCTCGCCACCCGGCCGCGCGGGCTGTCCGAGCACCACCGGGTCGCGCTGATGGGGATCGCCGGGGCGGCCTACCTGGGCCTGGTGCTCGTCCTCCTCTGGCAGGCGCTGCGCGCCCAGCCGGTCACCGCTCCCGACGCGGCGACCGTGGCCGCGCTGCTGGCGCTCGGAGCCGTCGCGGGCGTGGCGGTCTTTGAGGTCCTCCGCCGCGCCCGCCGCGTGGAGGGCCGGTAGCCGGAACGGCCGGTACGGGACGGCCGCCATTCGAACCAAATCCCGGTCACACGGTCTGCCCCGGGGCCTCCGATTGGTACGCAGGCAGACCGGGATCGGTGGGCGGTCCCGCGAACAAGGGAGAAGCGAGGACATGAAGAACCTCCGGGTCGCAACAGCCGCCGTCTGCGCACTTGCGGGCGCTTTCGCGGGCACGGCGTCGGCAGCGGTCGCCCGGCCCGCGGACACCGGCCCGAGACCCGTCGCGACCCACGTCCCGCCCGCCCCCTCCGGCGGCCGGGGCGTCGTCCCCGGCGACCCCGAACTGCGCCCGCTGACCTGCGAGAACGGCCACATCTTCTACGGCTGGGACGGCGCCCCCCGCACCTCGTCCGACTTCGTCGGCCTCTACACCACGAAGCCCGACCCGGCCGACACCAGCAGGAACCGCCTCGCCTACGCCTTCGTCTCCTCCGCCGGCGCCGTCCGGCACTCGTTCGACTCCGAGTACCAGAGCGGCACCGGCCTGTGGGCCGCGTACTGGACCCGCGACGCGGACTCGGAGACGTACGTGATCGTCAGCGAGGAAGGCCCGACCAGCAAGTTCTGCAGCTGAGCCCTCTCGGCACCGGCCGGTCGACCGTCGGGTCGACCGGCCGTCGCCCGTGGCGGGCCGGGAGGACCGGCCGGCCACGGCATTCGACCACCACAGGAAGGAAGGCGAGGCAATGAGGAACCCCTGGGTCGCGGCAGCCGCCGTGTGCGCGCTTGCGGGAACCTGCGCGAGCACGGCGTCGGCAGCCCCCTCGGACCGGACGGCCCATGTCCGCAGCGGCCCCGAGGTGCGCCCGCTGAGGTGCGAGAACGGCCGGATCCACTTCGGCTGGGACGGCGCCACCTACGACTGGACCGACTTCGTCACCCTCACCCGCGGCAGGCCCGACCCGGGCTCCACCGCGAACCGCGTCGCCTTCCGCTACGTCACTTCCGAGGACGGCACGGCCGTCCGGCACTCCTTCGACTCCGAGCTCCAGAGCGGCATCGGCCTGTGGACCGCGTACTGGACCTACAACGTGGACCTGAACAGGAACGTGATCGTCAGCGAGGCCGGCCCGGAGGACAAGCTCTGCACCTGACCCCACGGGGGCCTGCGTCAGCCGGTGGGGTCGTCCTCCCCCACCGGCCGCGCGGACTGCACCGGGTACGGGAAGCTGGCGGCCCCGCGGCCCGGTTCGAGGGTGACGGCGAGGCCGCCGTACGCGGGAGACTCGTAGAAGCACCAGGCGACGTGGCTGGTGTTGACCACGCTCTCGACGGGCGGCTCGATCAGCAGCCGCGGCCGCCGGATGTGCACCAGCAGGCCGTGGAAGTCGAGTTCGGTGAACGCGCACACCGTACGGCCCCGGGGCCGGGCGAGTTGCCGGGGCACGGACGGCGCGCCCGCCGCCGGGATCACGGCCGCGCTCGCGATGGCGGCGGCGGTCAGCGAGACGGCCGCCCGTCTCGGCACGGACCACTCCAACGCCAACTCCCTTCCGATGCACCGGTGATCGGCGGTATCGCCGTTCGGGAGGGGGATCCCACCCCGGAGGGGAGAAGTAAACGGCGCCGGGGAAAGTCGTAAGTACACACACCGGGCGGTCTGGTGGCGAATCCGTCATCCGACCATGGGGAAGGGCACGCGGAGGGGCTCGGCGGCCTGGCCGCCGAGCCCCTCGTCAGTCACTCACCGGGCCGGGTGCACCCGGCCCGTCGCGGCCCTCGTCAGCCCGGGAGCTGGCCACTGCAGTTGACCAGCCAGGCGCCGAGCTCCGGGGAGTGGTCGCCGCCGTGGTTCGAGGCGTTGTAGGCCCGGCTGACCGCGTTCTTGATGGAGCCGCCGGTGGCCGGGCCGACGACGCCGTCCGGGCTCAGGCTGTGGCCGCTCTGGTAGTGCACGACGGCGTTGTAGGTGAGGCCGCCGAAGTCGTTGTCGACCTGGAGACCGGCGCTGTCCACGTAGTCGAGGCCCTGCTGGAGGCAGCCGACGGCCGAGCCGGAGCTGCCCTTCGCGAGGGTGCTCGCGGCGCTGGCGGAACCGGCGGTCAGGGCGACGACGGCGGTCGCGCCCACGGCCAGGGCGGCGGCGCGGCGGGTCCAGGTGTTGATGCGCATGATCAGTGCCTCTCCTTGAGTTCCGGCTGGCGCCGGCCCCCCGCGGATCGTCGTCCGCCGCGGGGCCGGCGTGGCTTCGCTGGTGACGACGATGCTCCGATCGGCGCGCCGGAGCCAGGAATTCGCCCCTGGTCGAAACCCTTGCCCCCGGCCCGGCGGTCTGCCCGGGACCGTGCGGAGCCGGCACGCTCCGACACACCGCCGCCCCCGGCCTCGCGACGGTGCGAGGGCCGGGGACGGCGGCGGGGAGGAGGGGTCAGCGGTCGGCCTGATAGCCGTTGATCTTGCTCAGCGGGCCCTTGGTGCCGTCCTCGTAGACCGGCTGCTTCTGGACGTCGCCGTAGATCTGGAAGAGCTTCTTGGCCGGGTCGGCGGCGGTGGGGTTGCAGTTCGGGTAGCCGACGTACCAGTAGATGCTGGCCACGCCGTCGCCGTCGACGGCCGGCGAGACGGTGGTGTAGAAGGTCACCAGCCCGATCTTGGCCGGGTTCGGCCCGTTCGGGTCGTGCAGTTCCCAGGCGCCGGAGACGGTGGCGGAGGCGGCGTTCGGGGCGACGGTCAAGGTCATGTCGTCGTTGAACTGGACGGACGAGATGCCGAGCCACGTGCTGATCACGTCGTCGAAGACGTACGCCCGCGCCGGGTAGGTGTAGTCGGCGACGTTGCCGCCGCACTGGCCCGCGGCCCGCGTCTGCGCCTGTACGGGCGCGGCCAGCGCGAGCGAGCCGGCGGTGGCCATGACGGCGGCCGAGACGGCCACGCGTCTGAGCATCCTTGTGTGCTTCATGCTCCCAGAATCCTTCGTTCGTTGGCGAAGTGCCCTTGGGATCAACCCTGTTCGCCCGCCTTGAGCGCCGCAATCCCCGTGCGCCGAACAGCCGAACAGCCGACACCCATCGGCCCGGACCCGAACGGCCGAGGGCCCCGCACGGATTCGCGCGGGGCCCTCGGCGGTCACGGCAAAACGGTCACGATAAAACGGCCACGACAAAACAAAGCGGCCGGTTGATCCGAAGATCAACCGGCCGTTCGCTGTGCGCGAGGGGGGAGTTGAACCCCCACGCCCTTTCGGGCACTGGAACCTGAATCCAGCGCGTCTGCCTATTCCGCCACCCGCGCATCTGGGTGATGAGGAAAACTATAGACCATCCGGAGGGGTACCTCCGACCACCTCCGGGCAGACGGCCGGGGGCTACTCCGCTCCCAGGATTCGGAGGCCGTGCTCCTTCTGGAAGTACGCGTAGTCCTTCAGGTTCAGCGTCGCCAGCGGAAGGTCGTAGGTGAGACAGCAGGCCGCGATCCACATGTCGTTGACGGGACGCGGAAGACCGGCCTTCAGGCCGGCCGCCGAGAGCCTGCCCCAGGTCGCGGCCACCGCTTCGTCGCCGGGGAGAACCGGGATGCCGGAGATCCAGTCCGCGAGCTCCTGCCGACGCCTCCCTCCCCAGTCGCGAACCTCACTCCACTTCGCCAGTTCCCCGAAAGTGACGAACGTGATCACCGGTCGACGGCCCACCAGGCGACTGGCCAGCGGATCCGCCAACCTGCGCTTGTGCGTCAGGGACGCGACGTCGGTGTCAAGAATGACAGGCTGCACCTTGCTCCCTCAGGCCACGTTCCGCTGGCGTTCGGCGCGGACGAACGCCAGGAACTCGTCGAGCTCTTCGTCCGACTCGAAAGTGTCGGCCTGGAGCTCATCGAGGGACCGTATGGGCTGCGTGTTCTTGGCTGCCAGCAGTTCCTCGACCGTGACTCGGGGGCGCGCGGGCGGGTAGATCGGGCGTTCAACTTCCGAGGCGCTCATGAGTGGCCTCCCGCAAGTGATCGGCTAGGGCTTACGAAAGCCATGATAGAGCCCGATCACACCGGGTGATGCCTTCGCTACCCGTCCGCCGCCCCTGGGCTCCGCAGGCGGGGAGCGGCCATGGCGGTGTCTCCGTCCGCGGCCGCTCAGGCCTGGAACGCGTCGATGACGACGGCACCGGTCGGACCGTACGTCTCCAGGGACTCCAGCACGTCGCCCGCCTCGTGGAGGCTGACGATGCGGGTATAGACCATCCGGAGGGGCACTTCCGACCACGTCCGGGCAGACGGCGGGAGACCGGGTCTACGCCGGGGGCCGGGGGTGCTGGGGCGCGGGGGTACGGAAGTGGCGGGCGAGGTAGCCGAGCCAGGCCTGCTCGAAGCTCTCGGCGAGCTGTGACTCGGGGGCGAACAGGTCGAAGGCGTGGTACGCGCCGGGGTAGAGGTGGAGTTCGACGGGGACGCCGTGGGCGCGCAGGCGCATGGCGTAGTCGAGGTCCTCGTCGCGGAAGGAGTCGAGTTCGCCGACGGCGACGAAGGTGGGCGGCAGTCCGCCGAGGTCCTTCGCGCGGGCGGGGGCGGCGTACGGGCTGACCTGGTCGGTGCCGGCGCGGTCGCCCAGGATCGCCCGCCAGGCGAGGAGGTTGGTGGCGCGGTCCCAGATGCCGAGGTCGGTGATCTCGTGGCTGGACGCGGTCCGGTTCCGGTCGTCGAGCATGGGGTACATCAGCGCCTGGAACAGCGGCGTGGGGCCGCCGTGGTCGCGGACCAGCAGGGCGGTGGCCGCCGCGACTCCCCCGCCGCCGCTCTGGCCGCCGATGCCGATCCGGGTGGCGTCCAGGCCGAGTGCCCGCGCCTCGTGGAGGAGCCACCGGTGGGCGGTGTGCCCGTCCTCGGCGGCGCCGGGGGCGGGGGTCTCCGGGGCGAGCCGGTAGTCGACGGCGGCGACGGCGCAGCCGAGCCGTGTGCTGAGCCGCTTGAGCCAGGGGTCGTCCTGGGCGGCGAAGCCGAGTACCTGCCCGCCGCCGTGGAACCAGAGCAGGACCGGCAGCGGGCCGGGCCCGGCGGTGGTGGGCCGCAGCAGGCGGATCGGCACGTCCGGGCCGTCGGCCCGGGTCGCGCGGTGTTCGGTCACGGTGACCGACGGGTCGTCGGGGGTGGAGTCGGCGACGGCCGCGGCGAAGGCGCGGAGGGTCTCGCGGGTCGCGGGGATGTCGGTCAGGTCGAACGCGCCGTTGGGGGTCATCGGGACGGCGTCGAGGGCCCGGCGCAGTTCCGGGTCGACCAGCAGGCGGGGAACGGGCATGGTCGTGCTTCCTTCCACCGGTGCTCAGGCCCGGAACTCGTCGATGACGACGACGCCGGTCGGCCCGTACGTCTCCAGGGACTCCAGCACGCCACTCGCCTCGTGGAGGCCGACGGTGCGGGTGACGATGCGGCCGGGGTTGAGGCGGCCGGCCTCGATCATGTTGAGCATGGTGCCGAAGCGCTGGCCCTGCATGCCGAAGGCGCCCAGGAATTCCAGTTCCTTGACCATCATCACGTCGATCGGTAGCCCGACGTCGCCCTTCTCCGCGCCGGTGGTGTGGCCGAGTTGGAGGTGGCGGCCGCGCGTGCGCAGGGAGAGGACGGAGTTGCGGCAGGCCTCGGCGATGCCGACGGCGTCGACGGACACGTGGGCGCCGCCCCGGGTGAGGGTCCTGACCGCCTCGGCCGGGTCGTCGGTGGCGGCGTTGACGGTGTGGACGGCGCCCAGGGCGCGGGCGGCGTCCAGCTTCTCCTCGGAGATGTCGACGGCGATGACGTTGGCGCCGGTGGCGGCCGCGATCTCCACCGTGGACAGGCCCATGCCGCCGCCGGCCCCGTACACGGCGACCCACTCCCCGCCACGCACGCGGGCCTGGTCGACGACGCCGTGGAAGGCGGTCATGTAGCGGCAGGCGAGGGCGGCGACATCGACGAATCCGACGGTCTCCGGCACCCGGACGAGGTTGACGTCGGCGAAGCGGACCATGACGTACTCGGCGAAGGCACCCCAGTAGGAGACGCCGGGGACGAGCGAGTCCACGTGCTCGCACACGTGCTGGTTGCCGCTGCGGCACATCTCGCAGGAGCCCTCGCCGGGGTTCATCGGGAAGATGACCCGGTCGCCGTCCCGCCAGTCCCGAACGTCCCGGCCGACCTCCACGACGGTGCCGGCGAACTCGTGACCGAGGACGAACGGGGGCTTGACCTGCGGCCCTCCCGTCCAGAAGTCCCCGGCCCACAGGGCCCAGTCGGTGCGGCAGATCCCGTTGGCGCCGACGCGCACGATGGCGCCGTCGGGCGGGCAGACGGGGTCGGGCACGTCACGGATGACGAGGGGCTGGTGGAGTTCTTCGATGACTGCGGCGCGCATGGACGCGACCTCCTCGGGGAAAGTCCACCGGTTCAAGTGGTGGACCTTGAAGCTATGCGCCCGCTTCGTCGCGTGTCAACCGCTTAGAGTGGTGGACATGAGTGACGAAGACGGCCGACGAGAAGGGCGCCAGCGCGCCAAGACCGACTTCCGGTTCGACGACGCACGGCTGTGCTTCGCCTTCGCCGGCACGCTCGCCGATCGCGGCAAGGAGCTGCACGTCGAGCGGCTCGCCGAACCGGGGGACCTGAGCCGGTGGAGCGTGGAGAGCGGCTGCACGACGGTGGCGCCGAGCTGCGACGAGGCAGAACTGGAGGGAGCGAGGCGACTGCGCGAGGCGATCCAGCGGACGGGCGTCGCGCTGGCGGAGGGGGCGCCGCCCGCGCCCGAGGACGTCGCGGTGGTCAACAGGGCGGCAGCAGAAGCGACTTCGGTGCCCGTGCTCTCGGCGGACGCGGCGTCCGTGCGGTGGGACGGGGACGGGATCGCGGCCGTGCTGTCGATGGTCGCGCGGGACCTGATCGCGCTCTGCGCGTCCGAGGAGCAGCGGACGCGCGTGCGCATCTGCGGAAACCCCGACTGCGGCACGCCGTTCGTGGACACGTCGAGGGCGGGCGCGCGGCGCTGGTGCTCGATGAAGACCTGCGGCGCACTCGCGAAGAAGCGCGCCTACCGGG
Source organism: Kitasatospora sp. MY 5-36 (assembly GCF_001182915.1). Classification (NCBI taxonomy): domain Bacteria; kingdom Bacillati; phylum Actinomycetota; class Actinomycetes; order Kitasatosporales; family Streptomycetaceae; genus Kitasatospora; species Kitasatospora sp. MY 5-36. The sequence continues at coordinate 22,173 of NZ_LFVW01000029.1, read as the reverse complement.
CGAAGGCGAAGTAGTCGGGGGCGGAGAACACCTCGGGGCGGGGGGCCAGTTGGCGCCCCGCCCCGAGGGAGGGATGTGGAGGGGTGGCTCAGCCCTCGATCGGCAACTCGCCAGCCCGGACCGCCGCGACGAAGGCGTTCCAGGAGGAGTCGGGGAAGAGGAGGGAGGGGCCGCCGGGGTCCTTGGAGTCACGCACCGGGACGGCGCCGGGCAGGAAGCCAAGGGCCACCTCGATGCACTCGCCCGCGTCGCCCGTGCTGTAGCTGCTCTTGCTCCAAGCAGCCTTTCTCAGATCGACGTTCTGCAAAACGGTACTCCTCCATCGCATCGGCGATCAGGGCCCTGGTTTCTCCTGGCGAGAGTACACCGCCGCGCATCATGTCGAAGTCCCGCCTGGACTGCTCGACAACCGACGGGGCGTCGCTGAAGTGCCCGCGATACAGGCTCTCCGAGTACACCCACTCCCTGCCGTCCGGCATCAGCATCAGCACCAGCGAGGCAGATGGCGCAACTGGCATCGCACTGCCGAACGGCATCACCTCGACCACGATGTTCGACTGCTCCGTCACCGCGAGAAGATGCTCCATCTGCCGCCTCATCACACCCGGCCCTCCGAAGACCGTACGAATGGCAGCCTCATCGAGCACCACCATGAGGGTCGGCCCATCAGCGACCAGGAAGCGGTGCTGCCGCATCAGCCGGGTCTCAATCCGCTCGGCTAGCAACTTCGGATTGTTGCGCGCGTTTCCAGTCGCGAACATCGCGCGGACGTACTCCTCGCACTGCAACAAGCCATTGATCCGAGAGTACTGAAGCACCCGAATCGCCAGCGCTTCGTCCTCCAGTTCCATGAACTTCTCGAACCAGTCCGCGCTTTCGATGTCCGCCTGCCAGTCCACCCGCTCCCACAGCCGGACCAGCAAGCCCCCCATGGCCAGGATTTCGTCAGCCCTCTCGACGGTCTCCCGGTCCATCGACCTCCTCCCACCCTCGAACCGGGTGATCACCGTGCGGGAGAAGCTCAGGAGCTTCCCCAGCTGCTCCTGGGTGTAGCCGGCTCGCTCACGCGCGAAGCGGAGCGCTTCGCCGAACATCTCCGCCGGGTTCGCCGTCGGCTCGAGCCCAAGGCGCCGATGTGCCACGTGTTTCCCCCTTAGGTGCCACGGATCTCCGTACTCCGTTTTGGTCGCAACCGTAACTCCGACACCCTCATCATTGATGCCGGAATGCAATCTTTTGCATGCATAGCGTTACATCGCGCGCCCCCTTCACACCCCCTCCGCCCCCGTGAGGTGCTCCCCCATGCTCTCGCCCCGTCGGCCCCGCGCGTTCGTCGCGCACCTCGACTCCCGCGCCGAATCCGCGCCCTTGGCGCGCTACTTGCTCCGCGCGTACCTCTCCGGGCTGCCCTCCGGCGACCGCTACTCGGACACCGCCGAGCTGCTCCTCGGCGAGCTGTTCGCCAACGCCGTCCAGCACTCCGACGCGCCGGACGACCGCCACATCGAGATCCGCATCGCCCTGATCAACTCCCGCCTGCGGCTGGAGGTCCACGACGCCGGCAGCGGCCTGCCGTCCCTCCACACCCCCACCGCCTGCGACGAGCACGGGCGCGGCCTGTTCCTCGTCAACAAGCTTGCCGAACGCTGGGGCTGCACCTCCCGTCCCGACGGCATCGGCAAGTTCGTCTGGGTCCTCGTCGCCCCCGCGCCCGCCCCCACCCTCGCCTGAAAGCCCGAACCCCCATGCACCTCACGACCCTGGCCCGGCACGCCCTCTCCCGGGGTGCCACCCCGGCCGCGGCCTTCGCCCTGATCGCCCGCCTGGGCCACTCGCCCCTGCCCGTCGCGCGCGCCGTCTGCCTCGCCCTCGACATCCCCCTCGCCGAGACCAGCCGCCGCCTGGCCGAGTGCTACGACGCCCTGCTCTCGAACCCCCGCCCGGACTCCGAGAACGACACCGGTGAACTCCTCGAAGCCCTCGGTGTCTTCGACGTCCCCAAGTCGCTCACCGACACCGAACTCACCGTCGTCGAACACTTCCTGGCCGCCATCGACGCCCACGGCAGCCTCCGTCCCGGCCACCGGCACGGCCTCCAGCGCTGGTTCACCACCGGCAACCTCACCACGGCCTACCTCTCCCTGGCCGCCGCCCATCCCATGCCCCGCACCGGCGACCCCGCCCTGTACTGGGCCACGCTCGTCACCGCCGGCGAACTCCTCACCGCTGCCCCCGGCCCCGACAGCCGCATCAAGTACGCCCTCTCCCACTGCCGCACCCAGGCAGCCCGCACCTGAACGCCCTGCGTGGGAAGTCGGCGGGGCCGACTTCCCACGAGCCGGTCACCGGCACACCGAATCGACGATCCGGTGATCAGGGCGAGGAGCCCGGGCGCGGACGCCCGGACCGCACGATTACGGAATCGTCAGCACCTGACCGACGTTCACCAGGTCCGGGTCGTCGATGCCGTTGGCCTGCGCGATCTCCAGGTAGCGGCTGCCGTCACCGTAGAAGCGCTCGGCCACGGCCCACAGGGAGTCCCCGGGCTCGACGGTGTAGGTCTGCACCGCGACGGGCTCCGGGGTCGGGACCGGCTCCGGCTCCGCGACCGGAGCCGGAGCCGAGACCGGGGCCTCGGCGGCGAGGGGGAAATCGGTGTTGGTGTCCGTCGCCCACCGCGCCCCGCCGTCCCGGGCGTACAGCACCACGTTGCGGTCGGCCTGCACGACCAGGCGGTCGACGTCCTGGCCGTCGGTCCCGGTGGACCACGCCGCACCGTCGCCCTTGTAGAGCACGAAGTTGCCGTCCTCCTGGAGCACGGCCCGCTCGACGCCCTGGTTCTGGGTCTCGGTCGCCCACACGACGGCGCCCGGCTCGGAGAGCACCAGGTTCCCGTCCCCCTGAAGGGTCAGCGTGTAGGCACCGCCGGTCAGGGACTGGCCGAGACCGAGTTCATTGCCAGCGTACAGAGTGTCACTCATGGATATTCCTTTCGGATAAGGGACTTGGCGTCGTCGCACCCGGCTAGCGGCACGTCAGAGGCGGGCAGCCTCACCCGCCGCCGGCGCACGAACACCAGTCCTTGGACTCTAGGTGCCATCGGGGTTTGCACACAATTCACCGCATCGGGTGACATCCCCGGCACGGCGGCCGCGCCCCGGCGGCCGCCCGCCGATCACCCCGCCCCGCACGAGAAGTCGGCCCCGCCGACTTCCTGTGCGGCACGGCCTCTCGCAGCACGGCCGCCGGCGGTCCACCCCGTACGCGGCTGCCGGGCCGTCACTCGTGGTCGCGTAGGAAGGCCGGAATGCCCTCGCGGGTCGGGGAGTTCGGCAGGGGCGCCGGCTGTTCCTGGAGGAACGCGCCGATCACGGCCGCGGCCCGGTCGTTGTTGCCGTCGAGGCCGTTCCACATGTGGTGCCCGACCCCCGGCATGAACTGGGTGCGCTGGATCGCGGGGTCGGCGGCGAGGACGGCGGTCGCCCACTGACGGACCTGCGAGGAGCACTCGGCGATCATCAGCATCGCGGGGGTCCGGGACCGCCCCAACTGCGGTGCGATGGACGCCGAGTCCCTGACCGTCCGCTGGACGCGGAGGCTGGCGGCGGGGCTGAAGGAGAAGTTCCGCGCGCTGTCCTCGACGGGGATGCGGTGCGCGTCGCGCGCGCAGTAGGCGGATGCGGTGTCGCCGCCCAGGTCGGCGGCGGTGAAGGCGTTGTCGCCCTCGGCCTGTCCGATCAGCCCGGTGCCGGGGCTGAGGAGTCCGAGCCGCATGAGGCCGAACGCCACGGCGTACCGGGGGACGTGCGTCGATCGCGGCCCGGTCGGGTCCGGGGCGAGGCCGCGCGCGGATTCGCGGCCCTGGTGCCCGGCGGTCCGCGCGGTGGGGCCGTCCATCGGGCCGGGTTCGGCGATGACCGCCCGGTGCACGCGCGCGGCGGTTCCGGGATCGGCCAGGGCCCGGGTGAGCACGACCGCGCCCGACGAGAACCCGAGGACGTCGACCGCGCCCGCGCCCAGGCGGTCGACGAAGGCGCCGAGGTCGCGGACCGACCGGTCGGCCGTGTACTGGTCCATGGGGAGCAGGCCGCTGCGTCCGCCGCCGGGCTGCTCGTAGGCGTAGACGTCGTAGCCCTGCCCCGCCAGGAGTTGCAGGAACCGGTGGTCGAGCAGCGAAATGCCGCGCACCGGACCGCCGTTGAGGTACACGAGCGGGACGGGGTGCCGGGGGCCGGGCCCGGCGGGCGGGTAGTGGTACACCGCGACGCTGCTGCCGGTGTCCAGGCTCCAGTGCTCCGTGGCCACGAACGGCAGGTCCGGCGGGTACTGCCGGGCCGTGGGCACGGTCGGGACGCAGACCGGCGCCGTCAGCGCCGCCGCGACGACCACCGGCAGGAACGGCACGAGCCGGGCCGCCCGGGCGCGGCTCCGGCCCCGGTCCCGCTCCCGGTCCCGGCTCCGGCTCCGCCACAGCGCGAGGGCGGTCCCGCCCGCGAGGACCGGCAGCCAGGCGGCGAGCCCCGAGCCCGCGCCGTCCGTGAGGACGACCAGGGCGAGGAAGGCGAGGACCGACGCCACGACGGCGGCCAGGGCCGACAGCGAGCGGGCGGCGCGGCGTAAGAGGGTCGCGGGCAGGGCGAACGTGGACAAGGTGGAGCCCTCCTTGTTTCGTAACGCTGTTTCAAAACGGCGTTATCAAAGGCGGTAGGCTCCCCGTCATGGGAAGGCCGAAGACGAACGACGAGACCGTCGGAGAGCGGCTCGTGGCGTGCGCGACCGAATGGCTCGCCACCCGCCCGCAGGAGACCGTCACGGTCCGGGCCGTGGCGGCGGCCGCCGGGACCTCGACGACGGCGGTGTACTCCCTCTTCGGCGGCAAGGACGGCCTGATCGCGGCCGTCCGCGACCAGGCCGTCGCCGGCCTGTTCCGCGCCGTCGCGGACGTACCCGCCTCCGCGGACCCCCTCGCCGACATCTACGCCCTCGCCACGGCCTACCGGCACTGGGGGCTCGAACACCGCCACCTGTACACGGTGCTGTTCGGCGGGGTGCAGTCCTTCGAGCCGTCGGACACCGTCGGCACCAGCGACCCCGTCCGACCGCTCACCGCCGCGATCGACCGGGCCGTCGCGGAGTCCGTCCTCGACGGCCCGGCACCCTCGATCGCCCTCTCGCTCTGGGTGACCCTGCACGGGCTCGTCACCCTCGAACTCGCCGGGGCCCTCGACGCCCCCACCGCACGGGCCGCGTTCAAGTCGACGATCCACGCCGCACTGCGCGGCTGGACGACCCCCGCGGTGTTCCGCGGACTCCGCGAAGCCGAACCCACGCCCTGACGGGCCAGCCCCGCGCGCGAGAAGTCGGCCGGTCCGACTTCTCGCGCGCGGGCGGTGGACGCCGGGAGCGGGAGTCCTTCCAGGAGTCCTCGTTCTAGAGCGCCGCAATGCGACAGCCCGCCTGCTCCGCCCCCGCCACTCCCTCGCGCACAGGAAGTCGGCCCCGCCGACTTCCTGCGTCGGCTCCTGGGGATCGCCTTCGCCGGCCCTCGCCGACGCGGCACCAACGCCAACACCGAGAAGGGCGTCCGTCGCGGCGGACGCCCTCTCGAACCCGCAGCCCGACCTACCCGGCGGAGACCACGCTGTTGATCCAGTCCGTGTACTGGCCGACGTTGGTGTAGACGTCCGGGCTGGTGGCGGCCCGGCAGTGCCCAGGATCGAGCAGGAGGGCGTCACGGTGGAAGGACTGGATGCCGAGGAGGACGCCACCGGCCACGAGCGGGTCGCCGCCGTCTCCCTCGCAGGCGCTCTCACCCGGCCGCTCGGCACAGAGCTGGTCCAGGCCGACCGGGTGCCCGGCGTTCTCGGACTGGCACAGGGTTCGGCTCTCCACAGCCACCGCCGAGTGCAGCAGGTCCGGCGACGGAGCGGCGGACAGCGGGCTCGTCGCACCCCAGCCCGAGAGCTCCGCGGTGGTACCGGCCGCAGGATCGCTGCCCTGGGATGGCAGCGCGACCGACGCCGCCACCCCGGCGGGAACGGGCGTGGCCAGCTGGAGGACAGCGATGTCGTTGTCCATCGTCGAGGGGTCGAATCCGGGATACGTGACCACGCGGCTGACACCCACCGTCGTCCCGCCCGAGTCCAGCCGGGTCGAACCGAGCCTGACGGTGGAGCCTTGGGCGTTCCGCAGGCAATGGCTTGCGGTCACGACGTACCTGTTCCCGATGAGCGAGCCACCGCAGCGGAACGAGTTGCCCGAGGAGGTCGTGTAGTTAAGCAGTGCCATCCAAGGAAACTCGTCCAGCTGGGCAGACGCGCCACCCTCGATCGCGGCCGCAGGACCCGCCTGCACGGCCACGGCCAACGCGGCGGCCCCCACAACTACAGTGAACCTCGCGCACCTTGCCCTGAGCGTGCTGCCCATGCTCACCCTCTCGTGACCTGGCGGTCCCGAGGCGACCGCGAACACCTGGCCCCACTCTCTCCACCCGTCCTCCGGACGGCACCCCGGGGTGGGCCGACCGGGTACCGGGCCGAACTCGGCCGTTCCGACGGCCCGGTGGGGCTCTGGCCAGCCGCGAACGTCTCCCCCCCAGCTCCGGACGGGCGGCTTGGGCGTGCCGCGACGCCCGTCCGAACGGCGGGGGTGGTGGCAGAACCCTTCCGGCGAAAGTCGGGTGACCCCGCCGACGGCGGCGGCGACACTGGCGCCATGACTGGTTCCGCACCGCCTCGACTGCTTCGACCGCGTGCCCTGGCGCCCGGAGACCTCGTCGTCATCGCCGCGCTGTCCGGTCCGCTGCCGCCCGCGTACGAGCCCAACGTCGAGCGGACGGTGGCCGTGCTGGAGCGGATGGGATTCCGGGTGCGCCGGGCTCCGCTCCTCGAAGCGGGCCGCCGCCACTGGTGGAGCGCGGCCACGCCGGCGGAGATCGCCGGGGAGCTCAACGCCCTCCTGCGCGATCCCGAGGTGCGCGCGATCGTCGCCAGTGACGGCGGCCAGACGGCGCTCGGCTACCTCGACCTGATCGACGTCGAGGCGATCAGGGCCGACCCCAAACCGATCCTCGGCTACAGCGACATCTCCCTGCTGCACCTGGTGCTCCACGCGCGCACGGGCCTGGTCGGGTTCCACGCCGACATGGCCGTCCCCGGCTTCGGCGGACACTGGCGGTCCGCGCCCGCGGCGCGCCAGGCTGAACTCGAGGCGCTCTACGCCAGGTTGCTGACCGGCACCGAGGCGATCGGCGCACTGCCCGCGAGCCCGTCATGGGAGTGCTGGCGTCCCGGCCGTGTCGAAGGGCCGCTGATCGGCGGGTTGATCAACCGGATCGTGCTGGCGCAGGCGACGCCCTTCGCGCTGCCGCTCGAACGGTTCGACGGCGCGGTGCTGTTCTGGGAGGAGATGGGCGGCCTGGCCTCGTACGTGTGGAGCTACCTGCACGTGATGCGGCACAGCGGCATCCTCGACCGGATCGCCGGCATGGTCGTGGGCGTCCCGCGCGAGATCGGCGGCCTCGAACCCGGCGCGTCCCCGACCCTGCGCGAGATCGTCCTCGACGTCCTCGGGGACCGTGACATCCCGGTCCTGGGCAACGTCGACTTCGGGCACGCCGGCCCGAACCTGCCGATGCCGGTCGGCGTCCGTGTCGGCCTCGACGCGCGGCAGCGGACGCTCTCGCTGCTCGAACCGGCGGTGGGGCCCCACGAGCCGACCAAGGGAGCCCCGCGCCGCACGACGTAGCCCCGGCGTATGACCCGGTACCCCGTGGGGGCTACGAACGACAACAGGACGGTTACCTCGACGGGTTGATCCGACACGGAGCCTCGGGACCCTAGCGTCTGTCCCATGAGACGCAATCGCCGTATCAGCGCAGTCGCGGTGCTGACGCTCGCCGCCCTCGCCACCGGAACCGGCGCCGGGTTCGCCGCCACGGCCGCACCGTCGGCCGCACCGGTGGCCGCACCGGTAGCCACGCGCGCGTTCGACACCGCACCGGCCGCGGCCGCCGCGCCCGCGCGGACCTTCCAGGGCGCGCTCCCCGCGCCGACCGGCCCCTACGCCGCCGGCGAGGACGTCATCCACCTCACCGACACGAGCCGCCTCGACCCGTGGGTGCCGTCATCCGGCCCCCGCCAACTGGCCGTCACCATGGTCTACCCGGCCGTCCCCGGGACGGGGACCCCGGCCCCCTACATGTCCCTCGGCGAGGCAACCGGAATCGTCCAGCGGCAGAACCTGCCGGCGAGCTCCGGCATCACCCCACAGACCATCGCCGGCGTCACCACGCACGCCTTCGACGGCGCGCGGCCGCAGCCCGGCAAGTATCCGCTGGTGGTCCTCTCACCCGCGTACGAGGACCCGCGCGTCACGCTCACCGCGCTCGCGACCGACCTGGCCAGTCACGGCTACGTCGTCGCGCTCGTCGGCGACACCTACGAGGACAGCGGCGAGACGCTGGCGGACGGCCAGACGACGCCGTGCGCGATCTGCGGCGACCCGTCGCGGATCGACTCCATCCCCACCAACCGCGCGCGGGACGTGTCCTTCCTGATCGACCAGTTGACGCACGGCAATACCGCGTGGCGCCTGGCACACCTCATCGACAAGCACGAGATCGGCATGGCCGGACACTCCATCGGCGGAGCGGCGGCCTCCGCCGCGATGGTCGCCGACCCGCGCGTACGGGCCGGCGTGAACATGGACGGCGCCTTCAAGCCGGTCCCGACGCCCGGCCAGATCAACCGGCCGTTCCTCATGCTGGGTTCGCCCGACAACCACCCGGCCGGTGGCGGCGACACCACGTGGGGGCAGGCCTGGGACGCCCTCGGCGGCTACAAGAAGTGGCTGACGGTCGCCGGCGCCGACCACTTCAGCTTCAGCGACCTGGACCTGCTGCACGAGCAGGCCGGGTTCCCGGCGCCGCCCCTCTCCCCGGCACGCGGGGTGGAGATCACCCGCGAGTACGTGACGGCGTTCTTCGACCGGACGCTGAAGGGGATCGACGGTCCGCTGCTGGACGGCCCCTCGCCGGACAATCCGGAAGTGGTCTTCCAGCGCTAGTGCGGCGCCGGACTAGCCCCGCTGGGCGACCAGCCAGGCGAGCAGGCCGGTCACGGTGGCGCCGCCCGCCGCCGTGGCCATGCCCCGGACGAAGTACAGGGCGACGGTGCGCCGGACGACCCGCCACCGACGGCGCCGTCCGGCCACCTCGCCACTCCGTCCCGCCCCACCGGGCCGACCGTGCTCGAACATCGCGCTCCTCCTCATCCCTCGGGACGGCCGCCTCTCACGGCCTGGATCAACCCTGGCGGCGGACGGAGGCAGCACCGCGCCCGGTCGATGAGACCGGATGAAACCGGAGGCCTGCCGCCAGGAACCCGCGTTCAACTGACAGAACCGCCCCGCCACTTCATGATGGACCGACAGTTACGGACGAAATCTGACAGTCCATCGAGGGGTAGCGCGGCCTTGGCGGGAATCGTCATTCCGACCAGCGAGAAGCTCCCGCCCGGGCCACGCAGGGACCTGGTCGAAGCCCTGCACGGGCTGTACCGGGGCGCGGGCAAACCCAGCCTCCGCGAGATCTCCCTCGGCATCAAGCAGCGCGACGAGCTGCCGACGACGGTGAGCCACGACACCGCGAGCCAACTGCTGCACGGCGTGGCCGTACCCGCCTGGGCGCGGGTGGAGTCCATGGTCCGGTACCTGGCCGGCACCGCCGTCGGGCGGCAGAAGCCGGACCCGGAAGACGAGGTCGAACGCTTCCACCGGCTCTGGCTGGCCGCCGACGACGCGGAACGGGACGTGCCGGCGCCACCCCCCAAGGCGGGCACCACGGATGCGGCGCTACGGGAGGAGCTCCGGTCCACCGACCCGGAGCGCCGCATCGCCGCCCTCTACCGCCTGGAACGGCTCGCCTGGCGCACCCCGCCGCAGGACCAGGAGGCCACCGAGCCGTCCTGGCCGTCGATGCTGCGCGACTTCCTCCGGGAGGCCCGCCCACTCGGGGGTTCCACCAGCCCGGAGCCGGATCCGGCCGAGGACGTCCAGGTGGCGGTGCTGATCCTGGGCCGTCTGCCCGAGCGGTATTCCGGCGGCCACTTCAACCTTTCGCGGCTCGATCTCCGGAACCTGGTCTGGGACGGGGCCCGGCTGTGGCGGGCCAACCTGAGTTCGAGCCTGTTGTCGGGCAGTTCCCTGGAGTACGCGCAGCTGGGAGACGCCCGACTCGTGGAGGCGACCCTCACCGGTGTCGACCTGGACTCCGCCGATCTCACCTCGGCCGACCTCACCCGGTGCGATCTCTCCGGCACGACCATGGTGGACACCAGGATCCCGGACGCGAACCTGTCCGGCGCCGTCCTCACGGGAACGGAGCTGGTGGGCGCCTCGGCCCCCCAGGCCAGGCTGCGGGGATGCAAGGCCTCGGGCGCCGACTTCCGCCACGCCGACCTGAGCGAGACCAGCTTCAAGTGGGCCGTCCTGACGAACTGCCACTTCGACCACGCCAAGCTCGCCAGCGCGGACCTCACCGGCGCGGTGCTGAGCGGCTGTTCCTTCGCCGGCGCCGACCTCTCCCGCGCGCGCTTCACCAAGCGCGGCCTCACCGAGGCCCAACTGACGCCGGCCCAGCTGCAGTCCATCAAGGTCGTACAGAACCCCGACTGACTGACCGCCCCCGACTGACGGCGTTCACGCGCCGCCGACCTTCCGCGCGATGCGACCCGGCTACAGCGCCGCCAGGTAGGCCTCCAGCCGCTCGGCCAGCTCTTCCGGGTGGCCGAGCATCGGGAGGTGGTCGCCCGGCATCTCGTCCGGCCGGAAGCCGAGCCGGTCCTGGACGAGCCGGCGCAGGAAGGCGGGCGGGAAGAACCGGTCGCCGGTGGCCAGCAGGAACCTGGTCGGCACCTGTGGCCAGGCCTCCAGCGGCCACGGTGTCCCGAACGGCGTGGCCGACTGGCGTCGCTCGTGCTCGGTGAGGAGTTCCTCGGCCAGGGCGGGCGGGGTGTCGTGCAGGAAGAGGGCGCGCTCGTCCTCCTCCGCGCCCTCCGCCACGCCCCTGCCGTGGTCGGACTCGCGGCGGGCCTCCGGGTAGCCGGTGTTCTCCCACCACGCGCCCGGCGTCTCCCCCGGCGCCGGCACCTGGGCCTGGAGCATGACCAGCAGGTCCACCGGCAGCCGGGCGCACACCAGCGGGCCGGTGAAGCCGCCGAAGGAGTGCGCGACGACCACGAGCGGGCCCGGCCGGTCTCCGGTCGGCCGTTCAGAAGCCGCCGCCGACGCATCCGACGACGACACCGCCGCCACCGCCGCGTCCGCGTACTCGGCCAGCCCGGCCGTGTCGTCCTCGCACGGCAGGTCCGGCGCGACCACCTCGTGGCCCCGCCCCCGCAGCTCGGCCGCCAGCGGCTCCCAGCACCAGGAATCGGCAGCCGCGCCGTGGATCAGCACGAACATCGCCATGGAACAGTCCCCCTCGTACGCCGGTCAACTCCGGTTTCCCGGAACTCCCTTGCCGCGCGCGAGTGTACGACCCGCCTCCGACAGTCACCGGTGCACCCGCCCGCCTCCGCCCGGCCGCGCGCGGGAAGTCGGACCCGCCGACTTCCCGCGCACAACAGCGCCGGCTCACAGGGTGCGGAACGCGCCCCCCACGGCCTCGCAGGTCTCGTCCAGGTCGTCCTCCGTCACGGCGGCCGAGACGAACCAGCAGGCCATCCCGTACGCGTTGACGTGGATCCCCCGGCGGAGCAGCTCGTGGCGGAACGCGTGGTAACGGGCCTGGTCGCTGCGGAGCAGGTCCCGGTAGTGCCGGGTCGGCTCGCCGTCGGCGGTGAACACCACCTGGAACATCGCCCCCACCCCCTGGACCACGCAGGGGACGCCCCGGTCCCGGGCGGCCCGCCGGACGGCCTCCATGATCCGTCGGCCGCTCTCCTCGACGTGCTTCACGGTGTCCGGCCGGTTCAGCCTGCGCAGCGTCACCAGCGAGGCCGTCGCGGACAGCGGCGAGGCGTTGTACGTGCCGCCGTGCTTCACCCGTCCCTCGGCCACCGGCTCCATCACCTCGCGCCGCCCCGCGAAGGCCGCGATCGGCAGGCCCCCGCCGAGCGCCTTGGCGTAGACGGCGAGGTCCGGCACGACCCCGAACAGCGCCTGGGCGCCGCCGGGGCCGGTGCGGAAGCCGGTGCAGACCTCGTCGAAGACCAGCACGATGCCGCGCGCCGTGCACTCCTCCCGCAGCAGCGCCAGGTATCCCGGCGCGGGCATGGTGCAGGCGTTGTTGGCGACGATCGGTTCGCAGACGACGGCGGCGAGTTCGCCCCGGTGGGCGTCCAGGACCGCGCGCAGCGCCCCCGGGTCGTTCCACGGGCAGACCACGACGTCGCCGACGACACCGGCCGGGATGCCGGCCGAGTGGGGCACGGAGCGCGGCGCGCCGTACGGCCCGGCCTCGGCGACGTCGGGCCGGTTGGAGACGGCCAGGGTGTCCGACCAACCGTGGTAGTGGCCCTCGAACTTGAGCACCTTGGACCGCCCGGTGTACCCGCGGGCGGCCCGCACCGCCCCCTGCACCGCCTCGCTGCCCGAGTTGGCGAACCGGACCAGTTCCGCGCAGGGCACCATCTCCCGGATCAGCTCGGCGAGTTCGACCTCCACCGTGTTGCAGGTGCCGAACATCGTGCCGGCGCCCAGGACGGCACCGAGCGCCTCGGCAAGCTGCCGGTCGGCGTGGCCCAGCACCGCGCTCCCGTAGCCGGCGAGGTAGTCCACGTACGTGTTGCCGTCGACGTCCCGGACCCGCGCGCCCGAACCGCCCACCAGGTAGAGCGGGTAGGGGTCGGGGCCGGTCGAGGTCAGCCGGGCGGAGGAGCTGACGCCGCCCGCCAGCGACTCCTTGGCCCGCTCGAACCACTGCCGGCTGCCGTCGGTCCGGCCCGGTACCGGGCCGGGGACATCCACGTGCGCCGGGCCGCGGCCGTTCGACTGCGCCGCCGGGTTACGGCCATTCATGTGCGACTCCTGTTTGGTCGAGGGTTGTCCGGGCACGCTCGGGGTGCCCTTCGTCGGGACGGGTTCCTGCCGGACGGCATCGCGAGCAGAGCAGAGCGGAGCAGAGGGGACGTGGGGCATGGCGGAGCGGACGGCGGTCGTCACCGGGGCGGGGCGCGGCATCGGGCGGGCGAGCGCGCTGGGCCTGCTGGCGGACGGCTGGACGGTGGTCCTGGTCGGCCGCCGCAAGGAGCCGCTCGCGGAGACGGCCGGGCTTGCCGCCCCCGCCGACCGGGACCGCGCCGTCCCCTTCACCGCCGACATCACCGACCCGGTGGCCGTGGACGGCCTGTTCGAGTTCGTCGAGGAACGGTTCGGACGGCTGGACCTCCTGTTCAACAACGCCGCCGACGTCATGCCGTACACCCCGACCGAGGACGTGGCCGTCGAGGACTGGCACCGCGTGATGGACTCCATCGCCACCGGCACCTTCCTCTGCTCGCGCGCGGCCTTCCGGATCATGAAGCGTCAGACCCCGCGCGGCGGACGGATCATCAACAACGGCGCGCCTTCCGCACAGACGCCCCGCCCGGACTCCGCCGCCTTCACCGCCGCCAAGCACGCGGTGGCCGGGCTGACCCGCTCGCTGTCCCTGGACGGCCGCCGCCACGACATCTCCTGCGGCCAGATCGACATCGGGAACGTGACCCCGCCCGACCACCCCCAGCCGGCCGTCCTCCAGGCCGACGGCTCACGGCGGGTCGAACCGACCATGGACGTGCGGCACGTGGTCGACATGGTGCGGACCATGGCCGGACTGCCGCTCGGGGTGAACATCCAGTCCGTCCTGGTCATGCCCAGCGCCATGCCGTACGTGGGCCGCGGCTAGCGCCCGTCTTCCTAGGCCGACCGGGCGCCGCGCCGCCCCCGCACGGAACGTCGCGACACCGCCCTGACCCATGTTCCGTCCCCCGTCCGGTTGCCGCTGCCGTTCGACCAGCGTCGACCGCGGTTCACCGGGCCGTTGCCCGGATGTCCCCGCGACGCCGCCGAAGCCGACGCCCCGAAGCTTCTGTCCCACCCCGGCCCGAAGCAATCCGCCGACGCGGCGAACGGCCGAAAAGTCGTCTCCCCCTCCCGCGGTGCCCCTCTCGGCGCGATCATCGTGCCGACGCCCGGTCACCACCAGCCCGTTGGGGGAGCCCTTGTTCCGCGACACCCGCCCGCACGGCATCCGCATACCGACGCACCGCGAGACCGCCGAGGAGTGGGGCGAGCAGATCGCCGTGCTCCGCGACGCCCCGCGCGGGTGGCGCTTCCTGCTGGGGCGGCTGTCCTCCGACGGCTACCTCTGCCACCTCGACCTCAACTACCACCTGGACGGCGAACTCGTCGCCGTCGTCCAGACCTCGCGCCCCGTCCCGTCCGGCCACCGGGTGGGCTCCCTCACCACCCCGCGGTCCCAACTCTCCACCTTCCTGGCGAATTCGGACCGCCTCGACCCCCGCATCCACCTCGCCCCGCCGGACGGCCCGCCCACCCCCGGTGAGGTCCGGCTCCACGGCGTCCCCGTCCCCGTCGAGGTCCACCGCAGCCACGGCTGCCGCAGCGCCCTGATCTCCCGGCTCCCCTCCCAGCCCGGCTACGCGATCGTCACCGCCGCGACCGAGCACTGGGCCACCGCCACCGACCTCGCCCTCCGGCCCCCGGCGGCGTTCTGACCACGCGGGCCCCTCAACGGGTGTGCGCCCCGAAACAGGCGCGCGCCCACGATCATTCCCCTGTCCGGGTGACGGACGATCACATTCGGCCCTCCTCGGCAGTTCCCGGACCAGGGGCGGAGGTTGGGGTTAGCCTGTGGACATGGTTGCAAACTACAAGGAAGAAGTAGCCATGCCCGACGCGGAGTTCGTCAGCGGTCCCGCTCTGATCCTCCAGTCCCTCGCCTCCGATCCCGACCGGCAGGCCATCGTCACCGCCGACGGCGCCGAGATCACCGCCGGCGACTTCGCCGCCGCCACCTACCGCCTCGCCCACGAGCTGATCGCCCGGGGCGCCGCCCTCGGCACCACCGTGACCCTGCTGACCGGCAACACCCCCGAGGCCCTGAGCGCCCGGTACGCGGCGGGCCTCGCCGGCGCCCGGGTGGTGAACCTGTACGACGGCATGAGCACCCCGGTCCTGGCCGAGATCACGGCGAGCGTCGACACCACCGTGCTGCTCGTGGACGCCGAACGGTACGCCGCGGCCGCCGAGTTGCTCCCGCTGATCGACGTGCCGACCGTCCTCACCCTCGGCCCCGGGCCCGGCGGCGACCCCGCCGCCCTCGGCGAGGACGCCATCGCCGCCTCCGCCCACCGCCCCGCCGAACCCCCGGACGTCCGGGTCGGGCCGGAGGACGACGTCAGCATCCGCCACACCGGCGGCACCACCGGCATCCCGAAGGGCATCCTCAGCCTGCACGGGCCGCACCGCCGCATCTTCGACATCCCGGTCGGCAGCGACCCCGCCGACGGCGCGCCCCGCTTCCTCGCCGCCACCCCGCTCGCCCACCTGGCCGGCGGCCTCGCCGACCTGGCCCTCCATCACGGCGGCACGGTGGTCCTCCAGCGCTCCTTCGAGCCCGGCGCGGTCCTGGCCGCCATCGAGCGCGAGCACATCACCGACCTCTGGGTGCTGCCGCCGCTGCTCCACCAGCTGCTCGACCACCCGGCGATCGGCCGCACCGACCTGTCCAGCCTGCGATTCCTCGGGTACGGGGGCAGCGCCGCCTCGCCGACCCGGATCCGCGAGGCGCTCAAGGTCTTCGGGCCGGTCCTGGTGGGCCTCTACGGGATGTCGGAGGCGCAGCTGATCTCCTTCCTCACCCCGCAGGAGCACGACCGGATCCGCCCGGGCGGCCAGGTCCCGGTCGGCCGTCCCGTCCCGGGCGTCGAGGTGGCGATCCGCTCCGCCGACGGCACCGACCTGCCGACCGGCGAACAGGGCGAGATCCACCTGCGCTCCGACGCCGTCATGGCCGGGTACTGGAAGCGGCCCGACCTCACCGCCGCGGTGCTCCGGGACGGCTGGCTGAACACCGGGGACGTCGGCTACTTCGACGAGGACGGCTACCTCTACCTCTCCGACCGGGTCAAGGACCTGATCATCGTGGTCGGCGGCCACGTCTACCCCTCCGAGGTGGAGGACCTCCTCCTCACCCACCCGGCGGTCGCCCGCTGCGCCGTCTTCGGCGTCCGCGACGACCAGGAGGCGGAGCACGTCCACGTCGCCGTCGTCCCCGCCCCGGGGCAGCGGCCCGACCTGGACACCCTCCGCGCGTTCGTCACCGAGCGCAAGGGGCGGATCTTCGCCCCCGAGGTGCTGCACCTCGTCGACGAGATCCCGCTGACGCCCGTCGGCAAGCCGGACAAGAAGCGGCTGCGCGCGGCCGCCACGGCCTGAAGGCCCGCACCCGCCGGACCGCACCCGCCGGACCGCGCCGTGCGCGGCCGCCGGGTGGCGGCCGGAGTGGCGGCCGCACACCGAACCGGCACCGGTCCCCACGGGAATCCCCACCCGGCTTCAC
This sequence comes from Kitasatospora sp. MY 5-36, assembly GCF_001182915.1. Lineage (NCBI taxonomy): Bacteria > Bacillati > Actinomycetota > Actinomycetes > Kitasatosporales > Streptomycetaceae > Kitasatospora > Kitasatospora sp. MY 5-36. The sequence goes on along the minus strand of NZ_LFVW01000029.1, from coordinate 5,606 downwards.
CCCAAGGTGGGGTTTGGCTCAACACGCCACGGGCCCCGTGCCGAGAAGCCAACGGGGTGGCGGCGCTGAGGGCCGCCACCCCGTCGGCTCCTCCCCCTTCTCCGCCGCTACGGCTGCCGCGACCGCGCCAGCGCGTCGAGCGCCGCCGCGGCGGCCGGGTCCGGGCCGGGGGTGTAGACCTCCAACCGGTGGTCCGGCCGGTCGGGTTGGAGCCACACCTGGTACGTCACCTCCAGCGGCCCGACCGCCGGATGGTCCAGCGTCCTGCTGCCGAAGGTGCACTCCCGCACGTTCCCGCCCGCCCACCAGGCGGCGAACTCCGGGCTCTTCATGCTGAGTTCGCCGATCAGCCGGGCCAGCTCACGGTCCTCCCCGTACCGCCCGGCGACCAGCCGCAGGTAGCCGACATGGGTGCGGGCATAGTGCTCCCAGTCCCGTTCGAGCGCGCGGGTGCGCGGGTCCAGGAACAGCAGCCGGCTCATCGACGGCCGGGTGGCCGGATCGTCCGGCGCCCCGTACGGGAGGTGTCCGGCGAGCAGCGCGTGGCCGAGGCGGTTCCAGGCGAGCACGTCGTTGCGGCGGCCGAGCAGCAGGGCGGGCACGTGGTCCAGCGAGGCGAGGAGGTGCACCGAGCGCGGGTCCGGCTGCTCGACCGGAGGGCGGCTCCGTACGGCCCGGGGCGGGCGGCGGGCGAGGTCGCCCAGGTGGGTGCGCTGGGTGGCGTCCAGGCGCAGGACGCGGGCGATCGCGTCGAGCACCTGGTCCGAGGCGTTGGTGCTGCGCCCCTGCTCCAGCCGGGTGTAGTAGGCGACGCTGATGCCCGCCAGCCCGGCCAGCTCCTCCCGGCGCAGCCCGGCCACCCGCCGGTGCTCGGCCGGCACGCGCAGGTCCAGTTCGGCCGGGGTGACGGCGGCGCGGCACAGGCGCAGGAACTCGCCCAGCTCGCTGTTGGCTCCCATGCCCACCGAGGCTACGGCGGAAGGTTTCCGCAGGCCAGCGCCGTGGGTGACCCTCCGAGGAGTAGGAACGACAGGTGGCTGGCCGGGGGCGCGCGGGGCGCCGGAGCATGGCCCCGTCCGGCCGCGCCCCGGCCCCGCCCCAGCCAAGGACCCTCCACCGCCATGCCCCCCGCCCTGCTCGCGCTCGCCCTCAGCGCCTTCGCCGTCGGCACCACCGAGTTCGTCACGAACGGCCTGCTGACCGCCCTCGCCACCGACTTCGACGTCACCGTCGCCCGCGCCGGGCTGGTCACCACCGCCTACGCCGTCGGCCAGGCCTGCGGTCCGGCGCTCGCCCTGCTCACCCTGCGGATGCCCCGCCGGCGCCTGCTCGTCCTGCTGATGCTGCTGTTCACGGCGGGCAACCTCGCCTCGGCGCTCGCGCCGACCTTCGGCCCGCTCCTGGCCACCCGCTTCCTCACCGGGTGCACCCACACCGCCTTCTTCGGCGTCGCCTCCGTCGTGGCCTCCCGGCTCGTCCCGACGGCCCGGCGGGGAGCCGCGATCGCCCTGGTGTTCACCGGGCTGAGCCTGGCCAACGTGCTCGGCCTGCCGATCGGCACCCTGGCCGGGCAGGCCTGGGGCTGGCGCGGGGCGTTCGTGCTGGTCGCCGTGTTCGGCGCGGCGGGACTGCTCGGCCTGCTGCGGCTCCTCCCCCGTACGGACACCGCCCCCGCCGACGCCCCCGCCTCCGCCGCGCCCTCGCTCCGCGCCGAACTGGCCGTCTTCGCGGACCTCCGCCTCTGGCTGGCCCTCGCCGCGACAGCCGTCGGCTTCGGCGGGCTGTTCGCCTCCTTCACCTTCGTCCAGCCGATGCTGACCGCCGTCACCGGCTTCGGAACGGGCGACGTGGTCTGGCTGCTGGCCGTCTACGGCGCCGGGCTGGTCGCGGGCAACTGGCTGGCCGGCCGGGCCGCCGACCGCGCCCTCGTCCCGACGACGGCGGCCCTGTTCGCGGCCCTCGCCCTCACCCTCGCCCTCTTCACCGCCACCGTCCACCACAAGGGCGCCGCCGTGGCCACCCTCTTCCTGCTCGGCTTCTGCGGCTTCGGCCTGCTCACCCCGACCCAGGCCTACGTCCTGCGGGTCGCGGGCCGCGACTCCGCCCTGGTCGGCACCGCCAACACCGCCGCCTTCGGCGTGGGCATCACCCTCGGCTCCCTGCTCGGCGCCGCCGTCATCGAACACGGCGGCCCCCACCCCGGCACCGCCCTCCCCCTCACCAACCTCGCCGGCGCCGCCATGACGGCCCTCGGCCTGCTGGTCTTCGCCCTCTCCGCCGCGACCGGCCCCCGCCGCCCCGCCACCGCTCCATCAACTCCCGGATGACGTCACCCGGTTCAACCGGTCCGAACCGCTCAGCCCTCCTCGCGGCCGCGGAAGGCCCGGCGGTACTCGCGGGGGGCGACGCCGACCCGGTCCACGAAGACCGGCCGCAGGGAGACCGCGGAGGCGAAGCCGCAGTGGGTGGCGACGGTGTCGACGGGCAGGTCGGTCTCCTCCAGGAGGCGCTGGGCGGCGAGGACGCGCTGGTCGAGGAGCCAGCGCATCGGGGTGGTGCCGGTGGTGGCGGTGAAGCGGCGGGCGAAGGTGCGTTCGGACATCAGGGCGGCGGCGGCCATCCGGCGCACCGTCCAGGGGGTGTCGAGGGAGGCCAGGACCTCGGCGCGGAGGCGGGCCAGCGGGTCGTCGCCGACGGCGGCGTCCGGGACCGGGGAGGGCAGGAACTGGTTCTGGCCGCCCGCCCGGAAGGGCGCGGTGACCATGGCGCGGGCGATGGTGGCGGCGGCCCGCTGGCCGTGGGCGGTGCGGACGAGGTGCAGGCAGAGGTCGATGCCCGCCGCGACGCCGGCCGAGGTCCACAGGCCGTCGCCGCCGGTGAAGAGCACCTCCGGCCGGACCGTCACCGCCGGGAAGCGGCGGGCGAGTTCGGGGGCGAGCGCCCAGTGGGTGGTGGCCTCGCGGCCGTCCAGCAGGCCGGCCTCGGCGAGGACGAAGGCGCCCGCGCAGAGCGAGGCGATCGGGACGCCGGCCGCGGCGACGGCCCGCAGGGCGCCCAGGACCTCCGGGGTGTGCCGGGCCCCCGGGTCCTCGACGCCCGGCACCACCACCAGGTCGCAGTCGGTGAGCGCGCCCAGGGCGTGGTCGGGGAGCCGCTCCAGCCCGCCGCCCAGCCGCACTCGGGCGCCCTCCGGCCCGCAGACCCGCAGGTCGAAGAGGGGCTGGCCGGGCCGGATGGCCCGGTTCGCCCACACCTCGCCGATCACGGCGTAGTCGAAGGCCCGGACACCGTCGAAGATCAGGCAACCCACCGTACGCATGGCAGGAATCTATCGATGGTCGGCATCTCCGCCCATCACGCCTCCCCGGTACCGCCGACCACCATGGACGGCATGACGAACCTCGACGCCTTCGACGCCCCCCTCGCCCTCGACCCCGACGCCGTCCTGCTGCTCATCGACGTCCAGAAGGGCTTCGAGGCCCCCGCCTTCGGCCCCCGCGACAACCCGCAGGCCGAGCAGCGGATGGCCGAGCTGATCACCGCCTGGCAGGACACCGACCGCCCGATCGTCACCGTGCAGCACGACGGCCCGGGCACGCCGCTGGCCGGGGGCACCCCGGGGCACGACCTGAAGGACTTCGTCGCCGGGCTCACCCCGGCGCTGCACGTCACCAAGACCGTCAACAGCGCCTTCTACGGCACCCCCGACCTGCACGCCTGGCTGCAGGAGCGCGGCGCCCGGCAGGTGGTGGTCACCGGGATCATCACCAACGTGTGCTGCGAGACCACCGCCCGGATGGCCGGCAACCTCGGCTACGACGCGATCTTCCCCACCGACGCCATGCACTCCTTCGACATGGCCGGCCCGGACGGCACCACCATCCCGGCCGCCGACCTCGCCCGCGCCACGGCCGCCACCCTGCACGCGATGCGCTTCGCCAAGGTGGTGACCACCGAGGACGTCACCGGAGCCGCCCGGGCCTGAACAGCGGCTCGTAGGCGTTGCCCTCCTCGGCATTGAGCAGCGCGTACGACGCCCCGGGGCCCAGCGCGAGCTCCCGCAGCCGCGCCAGGGCCCCGAAGGCCGGGGGACGTCGGGCCCGAGCACGGCGGCCGGGGGGCCGCTGAGCCCGAGCGCGGCGGCGGAGTCGGCGCGGACGGCGTCGAGGAGGGGCACGGCGGCCACCCCACGGACCACGACGGGGCAGCCGTCAGGCCGCCAGCCGCTCCGCCAGGTACTCCTCCCAGGTCCGCCGCCCGTGGTCGGCGCCCGCCGGGGCCAGGTTCTCCCCCGCCCGGTACGCCCGCCCGACCTTGCCCGGCACCCGGAGCGGCAGCCGCCGGCGGCTGCGGCCTCGAGCCGCGAGGTAGCCGCGGGTCAGCTCCTCCATCGCGTACACCGTCGGGCCGGCCAGGTCGGGCACCGCCCCGGCCGGCTCACCCAGCGCCAACTCCACTAGCCGGGCGGCGACTTCCCGCACGTCCACGGGCTGCCAGCGGACCCCGCCGGGGGCCGGGACGAGCGGCAGCCGGGCCGTCTTCTCCGCCACCGTGAACGCCAGGTCGTGGAACTGCGCGGCCCGCAGGACCGTGTACGGCAGGCCCGAGTCGGCCACCGCCCGCTCGGCGGCGTGCTTGGCCCGGAAGTAGCCGAGCGGCAGCCGGTCCGCGCCGATCACCGAGATGTACACCAGGTGCCGCACCCCGGCCCGCCGGGCGGCGGCGACCAGCAGCCGGGTGGCGACGTCGTCGCCCTTGGGGCCGCCCGCCAGGTGCAGCACGGTGTCCACGCCCGCCAGCGCCTCGTCCAGCCGGGCGGCCGCCGTCGCCGGGTCGCCGAGCAGGTCGCCGCGCACGTACGCGACGCCGTCGGCGTCCGGGCGCTCCCGCCGGCTGAGCACCCGCACCGGCAGCCCGGCCGCGCGCAGCAGCGGGACCACCTGCCGGCCCAGGGTCCCGGTACCTCCGGTGACCAGCACCGTGTTCTTCGTCATGACCGTCTCCGATTCGTCCCGGGAGGGGAGTTGATCTCCCCGCCGCGGCCGTTGTTGGGTGACTCCTGCTGCCCTGACCCCCGGCGACGAAGGAATGTGACACGTGGACGAGAAGGTGGACGGGGAATCCTCCCGGACCGCGCTCTTCGAGGAGCACCGCCCGCACCTGCGCGCGGTCGCGTACCGGATGCTCGGCTCGATCAGCGAGGCCGAGGACGCCCTCCAGGAGGCCTGGCTCCGCTACGACCGGACCGACACCGCCGGGGTGGACAACCTCGGCGGCTGGCTGACCACGGTGGTCTCCCGGGTCTGCCTGAACCTGCTGCGCACCCGCGCCCAGCGCCGCGAGGAGCCGCTGGAGCCCGCCGGGCCGGGCGGCGAGCCGGGCCCGCCGCGCATCCCGGACCCGCTGCTGCGGCGCGAGGGCGTGGTGGACCCGGAGCAGGAGGTGATGCTCGCGGACTCGGTCGGGCTGGCGCTGATGGTGGTGATGGAGTCGCTGTCACCGGCCGAGCGGGTCGCCTTCGTGCTGCACGACCTGTTCGCGGTGCCGTTCGAGGAGATCGCCCCGCTGATCGAGAAGACCGCCGCCGCCACCCGCCAGCTGGCCAG
>NZ_LFVW01000295.1:0-1934 GCF_001182915.1 Kitasatospora sp. MY 5-36 | reverse complement strand
TGGAGCTGTGCCTGACCGGTCGGATGATGGGCGCCGAGGAGGCCGAGCGGGCCGGGCTGGTCTCCCGGATCATTCCCGCTGACCAGCTGCTGTCCGAGGCGCTGGCCACCGCCGAGACGATCGCGGCGATGTCCGCCCCGGCCGCGATCATGATGAAGGAGAGCGTCAACCGCGCCTTCGAGACGACGCTCGCCGAGGGCGTCCGCTTCGAACGGCGGCTGTTCCATGCGACGTTCGCGACGGCGGACCAGAAGGAGGGCATGGCGGCCTTCGCCGAGAAGCGCCCGCCGGAGTTCCGCCACCGCTGACAGCCCGGCCGGTGCGCCGCCCTCACCGGGGGCGGCGCACCACGGCCTGCGGGGGTGACCGCCAGGCGTACGCGTCTGGCCCGGGTCACGAGCGTCGGCAGAACTCCGCGTCGGCGAGGTCCCGGGCCGCCGCGCCCTGGAGCGCGAGGCTGTCGGTGTTGAAGTAGACGGTCATTCGGTGGCGGGTGTCGCGGGTGGAGACTGCGAGGGCCTCGAAGCCGTAGCCGCCGCCGCGGTACCCCCAGAGCTCGACCCCGCAGGAGGTGGTCATGCGGGCGATGCCGAGGCCCTGGTCGTCGATGCCGGCGGGCACGGTGGTGGTCATCTCCCGCAGCTGCGCCTGGGGCAGCAGCCGGCCGGTGAGCAGGGCACGGTAGAAGCGGTCGAGGTCGTCGGCCGTGCTGATGATCTCGCCACTGGCGCGGATCGCCGAGGGGTTGAACTCCGTGACGTCGACGCCCGGCGGGGGCAACTGGACCTGGGCGGTGGAGTAGTCCCGGCCGGACGGCCGGGGCAGCGACTCGCGCGTTCCGGGCGAGTCGGTGCCCCGCAGGTGGAGCGGGTCGATGATGCGACGGCGCAGCTCGTGCTCGTAGGAGCTGCCGGTGATCCGCTCCACGATCATCGCGGCCAGGAGGTAGTTGGTGTTGGAGTACACGAACCTCTCGCCGGGGTCGGCCGCGGGTGGCTTCGACATCGCGACGGCCAGGAGTTCCTCGGGAGTCCAGGTGTCGTGCAGGTGCTCGAGCCAGATCGGCCCGATCTGGTGCAGGGCGGGGTCGTTGAGGTAGTTGTACACGCCGCTGGTGTGGTTCAGCAGCTGCCGGACGGTGATGCGGCGGCCGTCGTGGCCGTGGCCCCGGACCAGGCCCGGCAGCCACTTCTCCACGGTGTCGTCGATGCCGAGCCGCCCCTCCGCCTCCAGCTGGAGCACGAGCACGGCCGTGAACGTCTTGGTGATGCTGCCCACCCGGAAGTGGTCCGCCGGACGGGGCGGGCGTCCCGTCCTGCGGTCCGCCACCCCTGCCGTTCCCACCCATCGGCCTTCGCCCTCGGCCACGGTGACGAGGACCCCGGGCGCACCGTCCCGTACCGCCCGCTCCATCGCGGCCCGGGTCCGTGCGTGCTCCGGCCGGCCGGCCCCGTCGGCCGGTGCGGCGGCGGCCGCTGGGGACGCCGGGACCGGCAGGAGTGCGGTCAGGAGTGCGGCGGCCACGGCGGCGAGGGTGGCCGGGCCTCTTCCGGTGGCCACGGGCATGGGCGTGCTCCCTCTCGGGGCGGGGATCATCCGTCCTCAGTCAAACAGAGGTGCCACCGCCCCGCATGCGGGGGGACCCGCCGGCGATTGCCCCGTTCCGGTGAGGAAACCGCAGGTCATCGGGCCGCTGGGGGCGGACAGTGCGACCAGGCGGCGGGAGCGGACGACCGTGGCGCCGTCGCCGCGGAGGTTCGGCCCGGCGATGGCGTCGGCGACCTCTGCGGGGTGGGTGCAGGAGCACCGCGTCGCGTCGGACAGTTGGTTCGGGGTGCGGGTCAGGCCCGTCGATTCTCGCCGGCCGGGCTTCCAACGTCGGTGCGCGGAAGGCGAGTCGAGGTGCCCGCGGTGTACGCGGGGATCTCGGCGAC
>NZ_LFVW01000294.1:0-8374 GCF_001182915.1 Kitasatospora sp. MY 5-36 | reverse complement strand
GGCGGGGCGCCGGTGCGGTGCACCCGCAGCCAGGCGGTGGCCTGCTCGGCCGGCAGCGCGGCCGACACCAGCCAGCCCTGGACGGCGTCCACGCCCATGCAGTGCAGCCGCTCCCAGGTCTCGTCGTCCTCGACGCCCTCGGCGACCACGGTCAGGCCCAGCGAGTGGGCGAGCTCCACCGAGCAGCGGACCACCGCCGCGTCGTGGTCGTCGGCGACCATCCGGGAGACGAAGGAGCGGTCGATCTTCAGCTCGCCGACCGGCAGGCTGCGCAGCCGCACCAGCGAGGAGTGCCCGGTGCCGAAGTCGTCCAGGGACATCCCGACGCCGTAGCCGCGCAGTTCGGCCAGGGTGTCGGCGGCCCGCCGGGAGTCGTCCAGCAGCAGCCGCTCGGTGATCTCCAGCTGGAGCGCGTGGGCCGGCACCTGGTGGCGGACGAGGTGGCCGGCCACCCGCTGGGCGAAGCCGGGGTTGAGCACGTCGCGCGGCGAGACGTTGACCGCGACCTGCACCTGGAGGCCCTGCTCGCGCCAGTAGGCGAGCTGGCCGACGGCCGCCTCCAGCACGTAGTCGGTGAGCCGCGGCATCAGGCCGCTGGACTCGGCGAGCCCGACGAACTCGTCCGGCGAGACCTTCCCCTGGCCGGGCCGCTCCCAGCGCAGCAGCGCCTCCAGGCCGACCACCCGGCCGTCGAAGGCCACCTTCGGCTGGTAGTGCAGCTGCACCTCACCGGTCTCCAGCGCCCGGCGCAGGTCCCCCAACAGCCCGATCCGGTACGGCGTGTCGGCGTCCTGGGTCTCGTCGTACTGGGCGACGCCGCAGCAGCCGCGCTGGGCGTGGCCCATCGCGACGTCGGCCCGGCGCAGCAGCGACTCGGCGTCCTGGGCGTGCTGCGGGTAGACGCAGACGCCGCCGCTGGCCTCCAGGACGAGCAGCAGCCCGTCCAGCCGGATCGGGGCGGCCAGTTCGGCGATCAGCGCCTTGGCGACCCGCTCCAGGCTGTCCGGGCAGTTGATGCCGGGCAGTAGGACGGCGAACTCGTCGCCGCCCATCCGGGCCACCATCGGGCGGCCGCGGCGGTAGTGCCGGGGCAGGCCGGCGAAGACGTCGTCGATGGACTCCCGGGTGGCGCTGCCGGCCGGGCCGCCGGAGCGCAGGGCCCGGTGCAGCCGGCGGGCGATGTGAACCAGCAGCCGGTCGCCGGCCGTATGACCGAGTGTGTCGTTGAGCGATCGGAAGCGATCGAGGTCGAGCAGGATGAGACCGACGCTATACCCCTGCTCACACTCCGCAATCGCCTCCTGGGCGGCCAGCAGCAGGGCCTGACGGTTCGGCAGATCCGTCAGCGGGTCGGTCAGTTGGTCGCGGGCGCGGTCCCGGGCGATCCGCCAGGCCGCCACCAGCACCGCCAGGGGCACGGCGAACAGCGGCAGCAACTCGGGTTCGTACCGGTAGACCAGGACGGCCAGCGGGATGAGCGGCGCGGCTCCGGCCAGCAGCACGCCGAGCAGCAGGACCGCACCCGCCACCCCCTGCGGCGGGCGTGTGGGCGCACCGCCGGTCGTACGATCCATAAGCCCTGTCCTCCGTCGGGCCCGCCCCGTCAGGCCGCCTTACGGTGAGGCACCGTGCCGGTACCGACAGCTGCCGGGCATGGAGCGACCCCGTGGAACTCCGGTCCAGCCGGCGCCCCCACCCCTGCTGACACTCTGTTGCGCTCCAGGGTATGCCGGGGTCCACCCGGTGGGCAGACTTTCGGACAACCGGAAACGCGCCACCGCGCCCGGGTGCCGCACAGTGACACAATGCCCGCTTTCACGGTGCGGCACCCGGTGACGTTGCATCAGGACGATAACAACACCGATCCGGTCATCAGCCGATCGGGGCGGCTCCGGATCAGTCCTCGACAGTCTCCTCCGCCGCCTCTCCGGCCTCCTCGGGCTCCGGAAGCCCCAGGTGGGCGCGGGCGGCGGACGGTCCGTCGGCGAGTAGGACGGTGAACCCGGCGTCGTCCAGGACCGGCAGACCGAGCTGAACAGCCTTGTCGTACTTGGACCCTGGGTTGTCACCGGCGACCACAAAATCGGTCTTTTTCGAAACCGAACCGGTCACCTTCGCTCCGCGCGAGGTCAGCGCCTCCTTGGCGCCGTCCCGGGTGTGGCCGGCCAGCGTGCCCGTCACCACCACGGTCAGCCCCTCCAGCGGGCGCTCCGCCTCCTCCTCGTCCGCGAACTCCTCGGTGAAGCGGACGCCGTCCGCCTCCCAGTTCCGGAGGACCTCCTTGTGCCACTCCTCCGCGTACCACTCCTGGATCGAGCGGGCGATCGTCGGACCGACCCCCTCGACGGCCGCCAGCTGCTCCTCGCTCGCCTCGAAGATCTTCGTCAGGTCCCGGAACTCCCGGGCCAGCGCCTGCGCGGCGACCGGACCGACGTGCCGGATCGACAGACCGTTGACGAACCGCCACAGCGGCCGCTGCTTCGCCGCCTCCAGGTTGTCGATCAGGGCCTGCAGCGACTTCTTCGGCTCGCCCTTGGTGGTGGCGAAGAAGAAGACCTCCTTCTCCTTGCCCGTCTTGTCGTCCAGCTTCGGCATGCCCGTCTTCGGGTCCCGGACCAGCACCTTGATCGGCAGCAGCTTCTCCCGCGTCAGCCGGAAGATGTCGGCCTCGTTGCGCACCGGCGCCTCGGCCGGCTCCAGCGGCTGGGTCAGCGCGGTGGCCGCGACGTAGCCCAGCCCCTCCACGTCCAGGCACTGCCGCCCCCCGAGGAAGGCGATCCGCTCCCGGATCTGGGCCGGGCAGCGCTCCGCGTTCGGGCAGCGCAGATCGATGTCCCCCTCGGCCATCGGCCGCAGCTCACTGCCGCACTCCGGGCAGTGCGAGGGCATCACGAAGGCCTGCTCGGTGCCGTCCCGCAGGTCGTACACCGGGCCGAGGATCTCCGGGATGACGTCGCCCGCCTTGCGCAGCACCACGGTGTCCCCGAGCAGCACGTCCTTGGCCTTGACGATCTCCTGGTTGTGCAGCGTCGCGTACTGCACCATCGAGCCGGCCACCTTCACCGGCTCGGCCAGCACCGCGTACGGGGTGGCCCGGCCGGTGCGGCCGATGCCGACCTTGATCTCCGCCAGCCGACCGGTGACCTCCTCCGGCGGGTACTTCCAGGCGATCGCCCAGCGCGGCGACTTGGAGGTGGCGCCGAGCCGGCCCTGCAGGGCGATCTCGTCCACCTTCACCACGACGCCGTCGATCTCGTGCTCGACCGAGTGCCGCTGCTCGCCGAAGTACTTGATGAACGCCCGCACCTCGGCGAGCGTCCCCACCACCCTGTTGTGCCGGGCCGTCGGCAGGCCCCAGTCGTGCAGCAGCCGGTAGGCGTGCGACTGGTTGTCGATGTCGAAGCCGACCCGGGCGCCGATGCCGTGCACCACCATGTGCAGCGGGCGGGAGGCGGTGACGTGCGGGTCCTTCTGGCGCAGCGAACCGGCGGCGGCGTTGCGGGGGTCATGAACAGCCGGATCATCGCCCGGGGCCGCTTGCCCTCCCTGGCGCGCTCCTCGTTCTCCTGCCGGCGCCGCTCGTTCTCCTCCGCGAAGGAGGCGTTGAGCGCGTCGAACTCCTCCGTCGGGAAGTAGACCTCGCCGCGGATCTCCACCAGCTCCGGGACGTTCTCGCCCTTGAGCCGGTGCGGGATCTCCTTGATGGTGCGGACGTTCGCGGTGATGTCCTCGCCGACCCGGCCGTCGCCGCGCGTCGCCGCCTGCGTCAACTGCCCGTTCTCGTAGGTGAGGTTGACGGCCAGGCCGTCCACCTTCAGCTCACACAGGTAGTGGTAGTCGATGCCGTGCAGCTCGGTGGCGACCCGCTCCGCCCAGGCCGCCAGCTCCTCGTCGTCCATCGCGTTGTCCAGGCTGAGCAGCCGCTCACGGTGCTCGACCTCGGCGAACAGCACGGTGGGGGCGCCGCCGACCCGCTGCGTCGGCGAGTCCGGGGTGACCAGGGCCGGGTGCTCGGCCTCGATCCCCTCCAGCTCCCGCATCAGCACGTCGAACTCGGCGTCGCTGACGACCGGCGCGTCCTGCTCGTAGTACCGGGCCCGGTGGTCGGTGATCTCCGCCGCCAGCTCGGCGTGCCGCCTGCGCACCTCCGCCGGGACGTCCTCCCAGCCCTCGACAGCCGTCACCGCAAGCCCTCCTACGTTCTCATTCCGGGTTGTCCACCAGGCTCTGTGCCGCCCGCGCCGCGGACGACAGCGCCCTGCGCGCGTACGCCGGGGAGGCCCCGGCCAGCCCGCAGGTCGGCGTCACCAGCACGCGACGGCCCAGCAGCTCCGGGGCGAACCCGAGCCTGCGCCACAAGGTCCTGACACCCTGGACACTACCGGCCGGGTCGGACACTGCCTGGTCAGTGGCGGGGACGACACCAGCGAGGATCATCGTGCCGCCCTCCACCGCCTCGCCGAGGTCGTCGTCCTGGCGCTCGGTGAGGAGGGAGAAGTCCAGCGAGATCCCGGCGACCCCGGCCCGGCGCAGCAGCGGGACCGGGACGTCCGGCGCGCAGGAGTGCACGACGACCGGCGCGTCCAGGCCCCCGACCACCTCGCGCAGCACCTCCTCGGCGACCTGCCGGTCGACCGAGCGCAGCCGCTGGAAACCGCTCGCGGTCTTCACCGACCCCGACAGCACCGCCGGCAGCGAGGGCTCGTCGAGCTGGAGGACCACCTCGGCCCCGGGCACCCGCCTGCGGACGTCCGCGAGGTGGCGGCGCAGGCCCTCGGTCAGCGAGCCGGCGATGTCCCGGCAGGCACCGGGGTCGGAGAGCGCCTTCTCCCCGTGCTTGAGCTCGATGCTCGCCGCCAGCGTCCAGGGGCCGACGGCCTGGACCTTGACCGCCCCCTGGTAGCCCTGGGTGAACTCCTCCAGCGCGTCCAGGTCCTCGCCGAGCCAGGAATGGGCGCGCCGGGTGTCCCGGCCCGGACGGTCGGTGAACCGCCAGCCGCTCGGCTCGGTCTGCGCGAACAGCTCGACCAGCAGGCCGGCGCCGCGGCCGATCATGTCCGCGCCCGGCCCGCGCGCGGGCAGCTCGGGCAGGAACGGCAGGTGCTCCAGTGCCCCGGTGGAGGTCTTGGCGGCCTCCCGGGCGTCGGTACCGGGCAGCGAACCGACACCGGTGGCGGCGCCACGCAGGTCGGGGAAGGGATGTGGGGTGCTCACCCGCCCGAGCCTACTCAGCCGGACGGCCCCGGCGCCGAGCACGGGGCTCGGCACCGGGGCCGTCGGGGTGGGGCGGGGGTTCAGTAGCTCTCGGCACCGAACTCGTCGACCACGAGGTGCAGCGGGGCGCCGCTGGCGTTGTAGAACGACACCTTGCCGTCCTTGACCGGGACCACGACCTGGTTGGAGATGGTCTCCCCGGGCAGGAAGTTCAGGTTCGAGACGGTCGGCACCGCGTCACCGTGCGGGTACACGGTGAGGTGGCCTTCGGCGCCCGGCTCGGTGACCGTCACGTTCAGGGTCATCGCCGTGACGTTGGAACCCCTGGTGTCGATGGTTACGGTGCCCCAGGCCGGAACGGCCCGGCTGCCGGACCCCCACACGATACGGGTGTCGAGCCGCCGCTCCGGGTCTTCGGGCCAGTAGCTGACCTTGCCCTCGGCACTGTAGTAGCCCGCGAGGTCCGCGATCAGGTGCACGGTGCCGCCGGAGGCGTTGTAGAACGACACCTTGCCGTCCTTCACCGGCACCGTCACCAGGTTCGGAATCGTCCGCCCCGCCGTCCAGTTGAGGTTGGAGGCGTCCGGCGCCTTGTCCCCGTGCGGGTAGACGGTCAGGTGCCCGTCGGCCTGCGGGTCGGTCACCGTCACGTTCATCGTCACCGCTGTCACACCGGATGCCGGAATCCCGGCCACACCGGCCACACCGGCCACCGGCAGATCGATCGTGCCGTACGCCGGAACCGCCTGCGCCGCCGGGACACCGACCGGCGCCCGGGTGTCCAGCAGCCGGTCCGGACCCTGGGGGTGGAACAGCGAACCCTTCGGGCCGTAGTAGCCGGCCAGATCGGCGATCAGGTGCACCGTGCCGCCGGAGGCGTTGTAGAAGGACACCTTGCCGTCCTTCACCCGCACCGTCACCTGGTTGGCGATCGTGCGACCGGCCGGCCAGTTGAGGACGGAGGCGGTCGGCACCGCGTCACCGTGCGGGTACACCGTGAGGTGCCCGGCCTCCTGCGGGTCGGTCACCGTCACGTTCATCGTCACCGCCGTCACACCGGACGCCGGAACCCCGGCCACCCCCGCCACCGGCAGGTCCACCGTGCCGTACGCCGGAACCGCCTGCGCCGCCGGGACACCGACGGCCGCACGGGTGTCCAGCAGCCGGGCCGGACCCGCCGGGGTGAAGGCACTGCCGACGTTGAAGGTCTCGAACGCACCACGGTCGCGGAATCCGCTGCCCGTACCCGAATTGGGAACGGTCGGGTCATCGGCGGCCGCACGGCCGTTGATGTCGGTCGGCAGCATGCCCGGGGCGTTCTCGTCGGCCGAGTCGATCCGGTGGTCGGCCGGGGCGGTCGGCCCCTTCGGCACGTCGGTCAGGTGCACCCAGTCGTGCGCGCCCTGGCCGGTGGCCGCGGTGAACGCCTGCTGGGTGGCGTAGGTCGTACCGGCCCAGTCATAGCCCGCGCCAGCGCTGCGACGGTCGATCAGGTTGTAGTCGACCTTGGTGCCCGAGGCCGCACTCGCCCCGACGGTGATTCCCGTGGCGGCGGCCGGGGTGGCGCAGGCCGCGTTCCCCCCCTTCGCCGTGTTCACCACGTTGTTCTCGACCACCGCGCCTGCCGAGCCGCCGTCCAGCACGATGCCCCGGGAGCAGGGCGCACTGACAGTGTTGGCCACCACCACGGTGTTCGGGGCGTCCTTGACCAGAACTCCCTCGGTACCGGACGTCCGGATGTTCTGGAGCAGATTGGTGGTCACGACCGTACCGGTGGAGCCGCCGTCCACGACGACCACCGATCCTGCGGGAGAGTTAACCGTGCTGCGTCCGATGCGCACGCCGACGGAGCCGTTGGTGATGTGGATCCCGCTGCCGCCGTCGAGGTCGACCTTGTCAAAGGAAACGTCGTGGGCTCCGTCCACCGTTACGGTGGGGGTCCCCGCTGCCGCGCTGATTCCGAGGCCCTCGAAGCGCAGGTGGTCGGCACCCTTGACGACGAACCCGTCGACTGGCTTGCCGTTCCCCCCGATCGTCCCGTACGAGGTCCAGCTGGAATGGGCACGGAAGGTGATCGGCGCCTCAGCCGTTCCCGATCGTGTGATGGTCAGGTTCTCGCCGTAGGTGCCGTCGACGATCTCGACGGTCTGGCCCGGCTGGACGGCGGCCGCCGCCGCGCCGATGGTGCAGTACGGCGCCGACTGGGCGCCGCTGCCGCTGTCGGTGCAGTTCGCACCCGCGGTGTTGTTGACGTAGAGCGTGCTGCCCGCCGCGGCCGCGCCGCTCGCGGAGACGGCCGGCAGGCCGACCGCCCCGAGCAGCGTCACGCCGGCGGCGAGAGCTGTACGGAATCTGGAAATGGGAACCCCCCAGGGCACTTTGAAACACTTGTGACGCATTTCGACCCCCCGGCGTCGGGAATAGATCGTCCGGAGAGCGTCCGGATCATTCCACGGCGCGGGAACCGGCGCCAAGGAGGTTTCCGCGAACCTCCGGACCGGACGGCGACGGCCCCCGGAACCGGGCACGGGGCCTGGTTCCGGGGGCCGTTCGTACGGAGCGGGGTCAGTACGCCTGGTAGCCGAACCTGTCGACCACGAGGTGCAGCGGGGCGCCGCTGGCGTTGTGGAAGGAGACCTTGCCCTTGCTGACCGGGACGACCACCTGGTTGGCGACGGTCTCCCCGGGCAGGAAGTTGAGGTTGGAGGCGTTGGGCACCGTGTCGCCCTGGGGGTAGACGGTGAGGTGGCCCTCGGCGCCGGGCTCGACGGCCGTGACGTTCAGGGTCATTCCGGCGAGGTAGGGGTAGTTCACGAGGTCGAGGGTGAGGGTGCCCCAGGCGGGGACGGGTGCGCTGCCGCCCGGCTGGACGCGGGTGTCCAGGAGCCGCTCGGGGCCATCGGGGTGGTAGCTGATCCTGCCCTCGGCGGTGTGGTAGCCGGCGAGGTCGGCGATCAGGTGCACGGTGCCGCCGGAGGCGTTGTAGAAGGACACCCTGCCGTCCTTCACCGGGACGGTCACCAGGTTCGGGGTGGTCCGGCCGGCCGTCCAGTTGAGGTTGGAGGCGTTCGGGCGCTGGTCGCCGTGCGGGTGGACGGTGAGGTGGCCGTCGGCCTGCGGCTCGGTGACCGTGACGTTCATCGTCACGGCGGTGACGCCT
>NZ_LFVW01000293.1:0-1611 GCF_001182915.1 Kitasatospora sp. MY 5-36 | reverse complement strand
GGTGCCCGGCTCGGTGACCGTCACGTTCAGGGTCACCGCCGCGACGGCCGGACCGTACGGGATCGGCAGGTCGAGGGTGCCCCAGGCCGGGACGGCCGGTGTCCGGAAGCCCGGGTCGCGGGTGTCCATCCAGCGCTGGGGGCCGTCGGGGTGGTAGCTGACCCTGCCTTCGGCGGTGTAGTAGCCGGCGAGGTCGGCGATCAGGTGCACGGTGCCGCCCGAGGCGTTCTGGAAGGACACCTTGCCGTCCTTCACCGGCACCGTCACCAGGTTCGGAATCGTCCGCCCGGCCGTCCAGTTGAGGTTCGACGAGCTCGGCGCCGCGTCCCCGTGCGGATAGACGGTGAGGTGCCCGTCGGCCTGCGGCTCGGTCACCGTCACGTTCATCGTCACCGCCGTCACCCCGGACGCCGGGACCCCGGCCACGCCCGCCACGGGGAGGTCGACGGTGCCGTACGCCGGAACGGCCTGCGCCGCCGGGACGCCGATCGGCGCCCGGGTGTCCAGCAGCCGGGTCGGGCCGGCCGGGGTGAACGCGCTGCCGACGAAGGAGCGTTCGGTCGCGCCGCGGTCGCGGGTGCCGCTGCCCGTACCGGTGTTGGGCACCGTCGGGTCGTCGACGGGCGCCCTGCCCTCGGAGTCGGTCGGGAGCATGCCCGGGGCGTTCTCGTCCGCCGAGTCGACCTTGGGGTCCGCCGGCGCGTCCGGGCCCCGGTCCACCAGGCTGGGCGCCACGATGTCGTGCTCCCCCTGGCCGGTGGCCGCGGTGAAGGCCTCCTGCGAGGTGTACGGGCCGCCGGCCCAGCTGTAGGCCGGGCCGCCGCTGCGCGGGTCGACCACGTTGTAGTCGACCTTGCTGCCGGCGGTGGCGTCCGGCCCGACGGTGATGCCGATGGCCTCGGCGGACCTGGCGCCGCAGGCCCGCGGGCCGTTCGCGCTGTTCACCACGTTGTTCTCGACCACCGCGCCGGCCGAGCCGCCGTCCAGCACGATGCTCCGGGAGCAGGGCGCGTTGACGGTGTTGGCCACCACCACGGTGTTCGGGGCGTCCTTCACCACGATGCCGGGCACGGTCCCGGGTCCGGACCCGGGCTTGTACACCTGGTTGGTGGTCACGACCGTGCCGGTGGAGCCGCCGTCCACGGTGATCGCCGGGTCCTGGTAGGAGCCGATCCTGCCGCGCGCGAAGCGCACGTCGGCGGAGCCGTTGGTGACGTGCAGGGTGGCGCCCTCGGCGATGGTCACCTGGTCGAAGGAGACGTCGCGGGCCCCGTCCACCAGGAGGGTGCTCTTCGGGGCCGCGGTGAGGTAGAGGTTCTCGAAGCGCAGGTGGTCGGCGCCCCGGACGACGAACCCGTTGACGGGAGTCTTCTGGTCGCCGATCATCGGGCCCGAGCCCCCTGGGCCGGTGACGCCGCGGACGGTGATCGGCGCCCCGGCGGTGCCCGACCGGATGAAGGTCAGGTCCTCGGGGTACGTGCCCTCGCCGATCTCGACCGTCTGGCCGGGCTGGACGGCGGCCAGCGCCGGACCGATGGTGCAGTACGGCGCCGACTCGGTGCCGGTGCCGCTGTTGGTGCAGCCGGTCGTGCGGTGGACGTGGAGGGTGGT
>NZ_LFVW01000292.1:0-2439 GCF_001182915.1 Kitasatospora sp. MY 5-36 | reverse complement strand
GCAGCATGCCCGGGGCGTTCTCGTCCGCCGAGTCGGTCACGTGGTCCGGCGGCGCGTCCGGACCCTTCTGGATCGACGACGGCGCGACGAAGTCGTGTACGCCCTGGCCGGTGGCCGCGGTGAAGGACGGCTGGTCGCCGTACGCCGTCCCGGCCCAGCTGTAGGCCGCGCCGCCGCTGCGCGGGTCGACCACGTTGTAGTCGACCTTGGTGCCCGCGACGGCGTTCGGGCCGACGGTGATCCCGGTCGCGCGGGCGGTCTGGTCGCGGCACGGGTTCATGCCGTACAGGGCGGTGTTCACCAGGTTGTTCTCGACCACCGCGCCGGTCGAGCCGCCGTCCAGCACGATCCCGGCGAAGCAGGACGAGGTGACGTTGTTGGCCACCACGACGGTGTTCGGCGCGTCCTTGACCAGGACCCCGGTCATGTCGGGCCCGGCGTAGGGCATGAGCGCGTTGGTGGTGACGACCGTCCCGGTGGAGCCGCCGTCCACGGTGACCGCCGGGCCCTGCACCCTTCCGACGTCGCCGTGTCCGAGGAGCACCCGCTCGGAGCCGTTGGTGACGTGGATGCCGGTTCCACCGGTGAGGTAGGCGTTGTCGAAGGAGACGTCACGGGCGCCGTCCACCAGCACGGCCGCCTTCTGGGAGACCGCCGCGACGGTCAGGTTCTCGAACCGGACGTGCTCGGCGCCCCGGACGACGAACCCGTTGACGGGCCTGTCCCCCGTGCCGATCTTGGTGAGGCCGCCGCCGTTGTTCTCGTCGGGCGTCCTGCTGGCGCGGAAGGTGATCGGCGCCTCGGCGGTGCCCGACCGGGTGACGGTCACGTCCTCGATGTACGTACCGTCCGCGATGTCGACGGTCTGGCCCGGCTGGACGGCGGCCGCCGCCGCGCCGATGGTGCAGTACGGCGCCGACTGGGCGCCGCTGCCGCTGTCGGTGCAGTGCGCACCCGCGGCGTTGTCGACGTGGAGCGTGCCGCCCGCCGCGACCGCACTGCCCGCGGAGACGGCCGGCAGACCGACCGCCCCGAGCAGCGTCACGCCGACGACCAGCGCTGTACGGAATCTGGACACAGGAGCCCCCCGTGGGCAACTTGAAGCGTGGATGACGCTTTCGACCCCCCCGCCGTCCGGAGCCGGTCGGCTGGAAGGCGGAGCGGATCCTGCCACGGCCCGGGGCCCGTGCCAAGACGGATTTCACAGCTCGCGGAAACACGCGGACGGCCCCGGAGTCGAGCGGGGTGCTCGGCTCCGGGGCCGTCGGGGCGGGCGCGGTTGCGTGTACGGGTCAGTACGCCTGGTAGCCGAACAGGTCGACGATCAGGTGCAGCGGAGCACCGCTCGCGTTGTAGAACGAGACCCTGCCGTCCTTGACCGGGACGACCACCTGGTTCGGGATGGTCTCGCCGGGCAGGAAGTTCAGGTTCGAGGCGTTCGGCGCCGCGTCACCGTGCGGGTAGACGGTCAGGTGCCCGTCGGTGCCCGGCTCGGTGACCGTCACGTTCAGGGTCACCGCAGCGGCGTTCGGGATCTCGCCGACCGGGACGTCCACCGTGCCCCAGGCCGGGACGGTGGCCGCCGGGCGGACGCCCGACTCCCAGTAGGTGTCCTGGCGGGTGTCGAGGACCCGGATCGGGCCGGCCGGGCGGTAGCTGACCTTGCCCTCGGCGCTGTAGTAGCCCGCGAGGTCGGCGATCAGGTGCACGGTACCGCCGGAGACGTTGTAGAACGAGACCTTGCCGTCCTTCACCGGCACCGTCACCAGGTTCGGAATCGTCCGCCCGGCCGTCCAGTTGAGATTGGAGGCGTCCGGTGCCTTGCCGCCGTGCGGGTAGACGGTCAGGTGCCCGTCCTGCTCCGGGTCGGTGACCGTCACGTTCATCGTGACGGCGGTGACACCGGCCGCCGGGACGCCCGCGACGGCGGTGACCGGCAGGTCCACGGTGCCCCAGGCCGGGACCGCCTGCGCCGACGGAACGCCGATCGGCGCCCGGGTGTCCAGCAGCCGCGTCGGGCCCTGGGCGTGGAACAGCGAACCCTTGGTGCCGTAGTAGCCGGCGAGGTCCGCGATCAGGTGCACCGTGCCGCCGGAGGCGTTGTAGAACGACACCTTCCCGTCCGTCACCGGAACGGTCACCAGGTTCGGGATCGTCCGCCCGGCGACCCAGTTCAGGTTCGACGAGTTGGGCGCGGCGTCACCGTGCGGGTAGACGGTCAGATGGCCGTCGGCGCCCGGCTCGGTCACCGTCACGTTCAGCGTCACGGCCGTCACGCCCTCCGCCGGAACGCCCGCGACACCGGTCACCGGGAGGTCGACGGTCCCCCAGGCCGGCACCGCCTGGGCCGACGGGACGCCGATCGGCGCCCGGGTGTCCAGCAGCCGGGTCGGGCCCTGGGCGTGGAAGAGCGAACCCTTGGGGCTGTAGTAGCCGGCC
>NZ_LFVW01000291.1:0-1110 GCF_001182915.1 Kitasatospora sp. MY 5-36 | reverse complement strand
GTGTCCAGCAGCCGGGTCGGACCGGCCGGGGTGAAGGCGCTGCCGATGTCGAGCATCTCGTAGGCACCGCGGTCGCGGATGCCGCTGCCCGTGCCGGTGTTGGGGACCGTCACGTCGTCCGCCGGGGCCCAGCCGCCGCGGTCGGTCGGCAGCATGCCCGGGGCGTTCTCGTCCGCCGAGTCGACGGTGACGTCCAGCGGCGCGTTCGGCCCCTTCTGGACCCACGACGGGGCGAAGAAGTCGTGCGCGCCTTGGCCGGTGGCGGCGGTGAACGCCTGCTGGACGGCGTACGGGACGCCGCCCCAGTGGTAGGCCGCGGCGTCGCTGCGCGAGTCGACCACGTTGTAGTCGGCCTTGAGGCCCGGGACGGAGTTCACCGCGACGGTGATCCCGGTGGCGCCGGTGGCCTTGGCCCCGCAGGACTTCTCGAGGTTGGCCGCCGTGTTCACCACGTTGTTCTCGACCACCGCACCGGTCGAGGTGCCGTCCAGCACGATCCCGCCGAAGCAGTTCGTGTTCAGCGAGTTGCTCACCACGACGGTGTCCGGCGAGTCCTGCACCACGATGCCGGTCGAGTTGTAGCCGGAGTTGGGCTGCACCACGTTGGTGGTCAGAACGGTTCCGGTGGAGCCGCGGTCGACGGTGATCCCCGGCCCCGCCGAGCCGATGCTGCCGCGTCCGAACACCACCTTGTCGGACGCGCCGGTGATCCGGACACCGGTGCCGCCGAGGACGGAGGTGTTGTCGAACACCACGTCCCGGGCGCCGCTCACCACGATCGACGGCTTCAGGTAGCCCGCGTCGAACGTCAGGTTCTCGAAGCGGACGTGCTGGGCGCCCGTGACGAAGAAGCCGTTGGTCTGCTGGTTCCACCCACCGATGCGGGCACCGCCGCCCGGGCTGTTCTCGTTCTTCGTCGCCCGGAAGGTGATCGGCGCCTCGGCCGTGCCCGACTTCGTGACGGTCAGGTCCTCGGGGTACGCCCCGTCGGCGATGTCCACCGTCTGCCCCGGCCGGACGACGGCCGCGGCCGCGCCGATGGTGCAGAACGGCGCCGACTGGGCGCCCGTGCCGCCGTCGGTGCAGTGCGCACCCGCGGCGTTGTCGACG
>NZ_LFVW01000290.1:0-13676 GCF_001182915.1 Kitasatospora sp. MY 5-36 | reverse complement strand
CCACCGGCGCCCCCGGCTTCGACGGCGCCACCGCCCGCCGGATGCTGTTCGAGCGGGCCGGCCGCGTCCCCGCCCACCCGGTGCCGACCGTCCGCCCCGCCACCCCGCCCGGGCCGGCCGCCGAGGGCGTGGAGGTCACCTGGTACGGGCACGCCTCCGCGCTGGTGGAGATCGAGGGCTTCCGGGTGCTGCTCGACCCGGTCTGGAGCGACCGCTGCTCCCCCGCCGCACACGTCGGCCCCAAGCGGCTGCACCCGGTGCCGGTCGGGCTGGAGGAGCTGCCCCAGGTCGACGCGGTGCTGATCTCGCACGACCACTACGACCACCTGGACATGGCGACGGTCAAGCGCCTGGTGCGCAGCCAGTCCGCGCCCTTCGCGGTGCCGCTCGGCATCGGCGCCCACCTGCGCCGCTGGGGCGTCCCCGAGCACCGGATCATCGAACTGGACTGGGACGAGACCTGCACCCTGGGCGACCTGGTGCTCACCCTGACCGCGGCGCACCACTTCTCCGGCCGCGGGCTGACCCGCAACACCACCCTGTGGGGCTCCTGGGTGATCGCCGGCCCGAAGCGCAAGGTCTTCTACACCGGCGACTCCGGCTACTTCGAGGGCTACGCCCGGATCGGCGCGCAGCACGGCCCCTTCGACGCCGCGCTGGTCCAGATCGGCGCCTACGACGCGGCCTGGGCGGACATCCACATGACCCCCGAGGACGCCGTCCTCGCGCACCGGGACCTGACCGCCGGCCTGCTGGTGCCGGTCCACTGGTGCACCTTCAACCTGGGCCTGCACCCGTGGGCCGAGCCGATCGAACGGCTGGTGAAGGCCGCCAAGGAGCAGGCCGTCCCGCTGGCCGTGCCGCGCCCCGGCGAGCGGGTCGACGTCGACAACCCGCCGGAGCTGGACGGCTGGTGGGAGACCGTCGGCTGACGGCCCGCGCCCGAGGGCCGCGGAGCCGGGCACCGGAGGCCCGACCGGACGGTCCCTCACTGCGGCGCACCGGTCGAAATGCGCTGGCCGGAAACCCGGTGGACGGGAAATGATGCGGTGCGGGCGCCCCTGTGGCGCCGCACCGCCACCCTCCGCGACCTGGGAGCCCGATTGCCTCCGATCCCTCCGGCCGATCGCTCCGGTGCCCCGCACGGGCGCGCCGTCGACCCGGCGTTCCTCGCCCTGCCGCTGCGGCCCCTCGCCGACGCCGCCCTCGCCCGCGCCCGCGAACTGGGCGCGAGCCACGCCGACTTCCGCCTGGAGCGGATCCGCAGCGCCTCCTGGCGGCTGCGCGACGCGCGCCCGGCCGGCACCTCCGACAGCGTGCAGCTCGGTTTCGCCGTCCGGGTGGTGCTGGACGGCGCCTGGGGCTTCGCCGCCGGTGTCGACCTCACCCCCGACGCGGCGGCCCGGGTCGCCGAGCAGGCCGTCGCGGTGGCCCGCCTCTCCGGCGGGATCAGCCGGGCGGCCGGCTCCACCGAGCGGGTCGAGCTGGCCGGCGAGCCGGTCCACCGGGACGTCACCTGGGTCTCCGCGTACGAGGTCAACCCCTTCGAGGTGCCGGACGCCGAGAAGACCGCGCTGCTCGCCGAGCGCAGCTCCCGGCTGCTGGCCGCCGAGGGCGTCTCGCACGTCCAGGCGGCCCTGCGGACCGTCCAGGAGAACAAGTTCTACGCGGACACCGCCGGCACGGTGACCACCCAGCAGCGGATCCGGGTGCACTCCGACCTGGAGGCCACCTCGGTCGACGAGCGCACCGGCGCCTTCGACTCGATGACGACCCTGGCCCCGCCGGTCGGCCGCGGCTACGAGTACGTCACCGGCACCGGCTGGGACTGGGACGCCGAACTCGCCGAACTGCCCGTCCTGCTGGCCGAGAAGATGCGGGCCCCGAGCGTCGAGGCCGGCCGCTACGACCTGGTGATCGACCCGACCAACCTCTGGCTGACCATCCACGAGTCGATCGGCCACGCCACCGAACTGGACCGCGCGCTCGGCTACGAGGCCGCCTACGCCGGCACCTCCTTCGCCACCTTCGACCAGCTCGGCTCGCTGAAGTACGGCTCCGAGCTGATGCACGTCACCGGCGACCGCACCGCCGAGCACGGCCTGTCCACCATCGGCTATGACGACGAGGGCGTGGCCACCCAGTCCTGGGACCTGGTCAGGGACGGCGTCCTGGTCGGCTACCAGCTCGACCGCCGCATCGCCGCGTTGAAGGGCTTCGAGCGCTCCAACGGCTGCGCCTTCGCCGACTCCCCCGCGCACGTCCCGGTGCAGCGGATGGCCAACGTCTCGCTCCGGCCGGCCGCCGACGGCCCGGACACCGCGGGCCTGGTCGGCCAGGTCGAGAACGGCCTCTACATCGTCGGCGACCGTTCCTGGTCGATCGACCAGCAGAGGTACAACTTCCAGTTCACCGGGCAGCGCGCCTACGCCATCAAGAACGGCGAACTCGCGGGCCAGGTCAAGGACTTCGCCTACCAGGCCACCACCACCGACTTCTGGGGCTCGATGGCGGCGGTCGGCGGCCCGCAGACCTACTTCCTCGGCGGCGCCTTCAACTGCGGCAAGGCGCAGCCCGGTCAGATCGCGGCGGTCAGCCACGGCTGCCCGTCGGCGCTGTTCCGCAACGTCAACGTGCTCAACACCCAGCAGGAGGCGGGTCACTGATGACCGCGAAGCAGCCCCACGAACTCGTCGAGCTGGCGCTCGGCCTCTCCCGCGCCGACGGCTGCGTGGTGATCGCCGACGAGGAGTCCACCGCCAACCTGCGCTGGGCCGGCAACGCCCTGACCACCAACGGCGTCACCCGCGGCCGCCGCCTCACCGTGATCGCCACCGTGGCCGGCGCCGAGGGCACCGCCTCCGGCGTGGTCTCCCGCGAGGCCGTCACCGCGGCGGAGGTGGAGGGCCTGGTACGGGCCGCCGAGGAGGCCGCCCGCGCGGCCGGACCGGCCGAGGACGCCCAGCCGCTGATCGCCGGCGGGCCCTCCTCGCCGGACTTCACCGAGCCGCCCGCGCTGACCTCCATCGAGGTGTTCGACGCCTTCGGCCCGGCCCTCGGCGAGGCCTTCGCCCGCGCCGCGGCCCAGGGCCAGCTCCTGTACGGCTTCGCCCGGCACGAGATGACCTCCAGCTACCTGGGCAGCTCCACCGGCCTGCGGCTGCGCCACGACCAGCCCACCGGCATGGTCGAGATCAACGCCAAGACCGCCGACCTCTCCAGCTCCGCCTGGGTGGGCGCCTCCACCCGGGACTTCGCCGACGTCGACGTCGCCGGCCTGCACACCGAGCTGACCAGGCGGCTCGGCTGGGGCGCCCGCAAGGTGGACCTGCCCGCCGGGCGGTACGAGGCGCTGCTGCCGCCCTCGGCCGTCGCCGACCTGCTGATCGTCCTCAACTGGTCCTCCGGCGGCCGGGACGCCCAGGAGGGCCGGACGGTCTTCTCCAAGCCCGGCGGAGGCACCCGGATCGGCGACAAGCTCAGCGCCCTGCCGCTGACCCTGCGCTCCGACCCGCGCGAACCCGGCCTGGAGGCCGCGCCGTTCGTGCTCACCCACTCCTCCGGCGGGGACTACTCGGTCTTCGACAACGGCCAGCCGATCACCGCCACCGAGTGGATCCGCGAGGGCATGCTGAACGACCTGGTCACCACCCGCCACGCGGCCGCCCTCACCGGCCTGCCGGTTCGCCCGGCGATCGACAACCTCGTGCTGGAGACGGCCGACCAGGAGTCCGCGCCGACGCTGGACGAGATGATCGCCCGCACCGAGCGCGGCCTGCTGCTCACCTGCCTCTGGTACATCCGCGAGGTGGACCCGGCGACGCTGCTGCTCACCGGGCTCACCCGGGACGGCGTCTACCTGGTGGAGAACGGCGAGGTCGTCGGCGAGGTCAACAACTTCCGGTTCAACGAGTCCCCGGTGGACCTGCTGAACCGGATCACCGAGGTGGGCCGCACCGAACGCTGCCTGCCCCGCGAGTGGAGCGACAACGTCACCCGCACCGCGATGCCACCCGTGCGTGTCACGGACTTCAACATGAGTTCGGTCAGCCAGGCCTCTTAGCCGCTGACCGACGGGGGATACGAGAGACATGATGGACGAGAAGCGCCTGGTCAGGTCGAGCAAGATGCTGTCGCGGATCCTGCGGCACGAGCCCGGGCTGGCGGGGGTCGCGCTGGACGCGTCCGGCTGGGTCCGGGTCGACGAGCTGCTCGCCGGGCTCGCCGCCCGGGGCCGGCCGCTCACCCGGGCCGAGCTGGACCACGTCGTGGCGACCAACAACAAGCGCCGCTTCAGCTACTCGCCGGACGGTCTCTCGATCCGCGCCAACCAGGGCCACACGGTGGCGGTCGACCTCGGCCTGACCGCCACCGTGCCGCCGCCCGTGCTCTACCACGGCACCGCCGACCGGCACCTGGCGGCGATCTTCCGCGAGGGCCTGCGCCCGATGGCCCGCCAGGACGTCCACCTCTCGGCGGACACCGGGACGGCCACCGGGGTCGGCGCCCGGCACGGCCGTCCGGTGGTGCTGACCGTGAACGCGGCGGCGATGACGGCGGCCGGCCACGAGTTCCGGCTCAGCGAGAACGGCGTCTGGCTCACCGACGCCGTGCCCCCGCAGTACCTCTCCCGCCGCTCCTAGCGCCGCGCCGCGCCGCCGAGGGCCTGTCCGCTCCGCCGGACAGGCCCTTCGCGTACCCGACCGGGTGGGTGCGGCCCACCCGGTCTCGTCGCCGGGTGCGCCCGGGCGTACCGTGAGGAGGCCGCGCGGCCAGGCGCGCGGGTGCGCGACGAGGGCGGTAGGACACATGGGCAAGAGCGCCGACGACGGGCAGGTCTTCCGGATCACGGGGGCGCGCAGCAGCCTCACCGAGGACGTCCGGGGACGCCAGCGCCGCTACGTCATCTCGATGCTGCTCCGCACGGTCTGCGTGCTGCTCGCGGTGGTGCTGTGGGACGTCCAGCGCTGGCTGGCGTTCGCGGCGCTGGCGGGCGCCGTCCTGCTGCCGTACTTCGCGGTGCTGATCGCCAACGCGGGCCGGGAGCGGGCCCCGGGGCTGCCGAGCACCTTCGACATCCCGCTGGACACCCCGCTGATGCTCGGCCCCGGTGGGACGGGTGGGGCTGGTGCGAAGGCTGGTACAGGAGAGGCAAAGGCCGTTCCCACCGATCCTTCACAGGACGTGGACTGACCGTCCGTTTCGTGCCGCTTCACCCCCGTCCGGCTCAGCGAAAGCTCAAAAGAAGCTCAGATTAATCATGCAAGACCTCCCCATCCGAGGGTCTTGGCGTGACATACTGCGTACGCGCTCCGCATCCCCCGTCGGAGCGACGGACCGACGCCGGGCGGCTCCCCCCGTGGCTGCCCGGCGTCGCCATGCCCGGATCCGGTCGGCCCGGACGGGCGTGACAGACTGGCGGTGCAGACCCACCCGCCAATCGTTGAGGACGGCCCGATGGACACCCCGCAGACGCCGATCTGCTCCGCCAAGGGCTGCCGGACGGACGCCGGCTGGGTGCTGGTGTGGAACAACCCCAAGCTGCACACCCCGGACCGCCGCAAGACCTGGCTCGCCTGCGACGGGCACCGCGAGCACCTGTCCCAGTTCCTCTCGGTGCGCGGCTTCCTCAAGGAGGTCGTCGCCTTCGCCGACTGGACCCCCGAGCCCGCCGAGGGCTCCGGGAAGCCGGCCTAGCGCCTGCCCGACCGGCTCCAACCGGCCCAACCCGCTCGGCCCGCTCAGCCGCCGATCGCGGACATCGGCCGCTCGGGCTGGAGGAACTCCGGGTCGTCGATCCCGGCCCCGGCCTTCTTGCCCCACATCGCCGCCCGCCACAGCGCGGCCAGTTCGGCGTCGTCCGCGCCGGAGCGCAGCGCGGTGCGCAGGTCGGTCTCGCCGGTCGCGAACAGGCAGTTGCGCACCTGGCCGTCGGCGGTCAGCCGGGTGCGGTCGCAGGCCCGGCAGAACGGCCGGGTGACCGAGGCGATCACGCCCACCCGGCCCGGGCCGCCGTCCACCAGCCAGCGCTCGGCGGGTGCCGCGCCCCGGCTCGCGGACGGCTCCGGGGTGAGCGTGAAGCGGGTGCGCAGCAGGTCCAGGATCTCCGTCGCGGTGACCATCGACGTACGGTCCCAGCCGTGCTGGGCGTCCAGCGGCATCTGCTCGATGAAGCGCAGCTCGTAGCCCCGCTCCAGGCACCAGGCCAGCAGGTCGGCCGCCTCGTGGTCGTTGACCCCGCGCATCAGCACCGCGTTCAGCTTCACCGGTGCCAGCCCGGCAGCCTCGGCCGCGGCCAGCCCGTCCAGGACGTCCTGGTGGCGGTGGCGGCGGGTGAGGGTGTGGAACACCTCGGGGTCGAGGGTGTCCAGCGAAACGTTGACCCGGTCCAGGCCGGCCTCGCGCAGCGCCGTCGCGGTGCGGGCCAGTCCGATGCCGTTGGTGGTCAGCGAGAGCTCCGGGCGCGGCTCCAGCTCCGAGCAGGCGGCGACGACGGCGACCAGTCCGGGACGCAGCAGCGGCTCGCCGCCGGTGAAGCGGACCTCGCGCACGCCCAGGTCGCGCACGGCCACGGTGACCAGCCGGACGATCTCCTCGTCGGTCAGCAGCTCGGGCTTGGCCAGCCACCGCAGGCCCTCCTCGGGCATGCAGTAGGTGCAGCGCAGGTTGCAGCGGTCCGTGAGGGAGACCCTCAGGTCGACGGCCTGGCGTCCGAAGGTGTCGAGCAGCACGTTCGTCCTTCCCCGAGATGCGGCCGGCCCGGCCACCGTCACGGCGGGCCGGGCCAGCATAGTCATCGCGGGACGATCAGTGGGCGCCCAGCCCGGTCAGCGAGCGGACCTCCAGTTCAGCGTACTTCGCCGCGTCGGGGCGTTCCCTGGACAGCAGCGTGCCGAGCCAGCCGGCCAGGAAGCCGACCGGGATGGAGACCAGGCCGGGATTCTCCAGCGGGAACCAGTGGAAGTCGGAGTGCGGGAAGAGCGAGGTCTTCGCGCCGGAGACCACCGGGGAGAAGACCACCAGCGTCACCGAGGTGAGCAGTCCGGCGTAGACCGAGCTGACCGCGCCGACGGTGGTGAAGCGCTTCCAGAACAGCGAGTAGAGCAGGGTGGGCAGGTTCGCCGAGGCGGCGACGGCGAAGGCCAGCGCGACCAGGGCGGCGGTGTTGAGCTTGTCCGCGAAGAGGCTGAGCACGATCGCCACCGCCCCGATCGCGACCGCGGCCCACTTCGCCGACCGCACCTCCTCCTTCTCGCTCGCCTTCCCGCGCCGGATCACGTTGGCGTAGAGGTCGTGGGCGAAGGAGGCCGAGGAGGCGAGCGTGAGCCCGGCGACCACGGCCAGGATGGTGGCGAAGGCGACCGCCGAGATCACCGCGAGCAGGATCGCGCCGCCGGTGCTCCCGGCGCCCCCGCCGAGCGCCTCGGCCAGCTGCGGGGCCGCGGTGTTGCCCGCCGCGTTCGCCGCCTTGATCGCCTTGGAGCCGACCAGCGCGGCCGCGCCGAAGCCGAGCGCCAGGGTCATCAGGTAGAAGACGCCGATGATGCCGATCGCCCAGAGCACCGACTTCCGGGCCGCCTTGGCGGTGGGCACGGTGTAGAAGCGGACCAGGATGTGCGGCAGGCCGGCGGTGCCGAGCACCAGCGCGATGCCGAGGCTGATGAAGTCGAGCTTGGCGGTGCCGCTGCCGTACTTCTGCCCCGGTTGGAGGAAGGCCTCGCCCTTGCCGCTCGCGCTCGCCGCCGCGCCGAGCAGTTCGGAGGGGTTGAAGTGGTACTTGGCCAGCACCAGGACGGTCATCAGCGCGGCGCCGGCGATCAGCAGCACCGCCTTGACGATCTGCACCCAGGTGGTGCCCTTCATCCCTCCTATCACCACGTAGACGATCATCAGCGCGCCGACCCCGACGATGGTCCAGCGCTTGGCGGCGCCCCCCTCGGCCCCCAGCAGCAGGGCCACCAGGGTGCCGGCGCCGACCATCTGGGCGAGCAGGTAGAAGATCGACACCACGATGGTGGAGACGCCCGCCGCGGTGCGCACCGGGCGCTGGCGCATCCGGAACGCGAGCACGTCCGCCATCGTGAAGCGGCCGGAGTTGCGCAGCGGTTCGGCGATCAGCAGCAGGGCGACCAGCCAGGCGACCAGGAAGCCGATCGAGTAGAGGAAGCCGTCGTAGCCGCTGAGCGCGATGGTCCCGGCGATGCCGAGGAAGGAGGCGGCGGACATGTAGTCGCCGGAGATGGCCAGGCCGTTCTGGAAGCCGGTGAAGCCGCGGCCGCCGGCGTAGAAGTCGGCGGCGCTCCTGGTCTGCCGCCCGGCCCAGACGGTGATGCCGAGGGTGGCGAGGACGAACACGCCGAACAGGGCCATCGTCAGGCCGCGGTGCTCGGTGGCGGAGCTGGCGAGCAGGCTCATTCGGCGGACTCCCGGGGAGCGTGGACGACGGCGCCGTGCGCCTCGCGGATCGCCGCGGCGGGCGGGTCGATCCGCCGGTCCGCGTAGCGGGCGTACCAGGCGGCGATGGCGAAGGTGGTCACGAACTGCAGCAGCCCGAGGACCAGGGCCACGTTGACGTGCCCGAGGACCTTGGTGCGCATCAGTCCCGGGGCGTAGCAGGAGAGCAGGACGTAGAACAGGTACCAGAGCACGAAGCCGATGGTGACCGGGAAGGCGAAGCTCCGGAACGAGCGCCGCAGCGTACGGAACTCCTCGCTGTCGTCGATGAGTTGGGCTTCCGTGGCGGCGGTGGTGGTGAGCGGCGGCGAATCCACGCTGTCTCACTCCTTCGGCGTATTTGTCACACGGGGGGAACGATCGAACGTGAGGGGCGTCACATGTCTGGTGTGCGCCGCGCAATGCTAGGAGCGTCCTGCCCGCCCCGGAAGGGGTTGACCGCGATCAGTCGACCGTTCACCCCCTCGCACCATCCGATTGGCCGAAAAACAGCCCATCCCAGCGACCGCACCGCCCACGATCGGCCCCCGGAACCTCCCCGGAGAACGGCTCCGGCCCGTGCCGCGCCCCGAACGGGGCGGCACGGGCCGGAGCCGGGAGGCCGACGCCTCAGAAGGCGATCCGCACCTTCAGGGCCGAGCGGTCGTCCATCGCGCGGTAGCCGTCCGGAACGCCGTCCAGGCCGACGGTCCGGTCGAAGACCAGGCCCGGCTCGATGGCGCCCGAGAGGACGTCCGGCAGCAGCTCGGGGATGTACGCGCGGGCCGGGGCGACGCCGCCGTTCAGCGAAACGTTCCGGCCGAACATCTGACCGATGTCGACGCCCGCGCTGCCGCCGTGCGGCACCCCGACGTAGCCCACCGCGCCGCCGTCCCGGGCTATCGAGACGGCCGTCCGCATCGACTCCTCGGTGCCGACCGCCTCCAGCACCGCGTGCGCGCCCTGCCCGCCGGTCAGCTCCTTCACCGCCTCGACCGCGGCCTCGCCGCGCTCCGCCACCACGTCCGTCGCACCGAAGCGGCGGGCCAGCTCGGTGCGGGCCGTGTGCCGGCCCAGCGCGATGATCCGGCCCGCGCCCAGCCGGTGCGCCGCCAGGACGCCGCACAGGCCCACCGCGCCGTCGCCGACCACCGCGACCGTCGCCCCGGGCCGCACCCGCGCCGAGACCGCCGCGTGGTGCCCGGTGGACATCACGTCGGACAGCGCCAGCAGCCCGGGCAGCAGCTTCTCGTCGCCCGCCGCCTCCTTCGGCAGCTTCACCAGCGTCCCGTCCGCGAACGGCACCCGCACCGCCTCGCCCTGGCCGCCGTCCGAACCGACCTGCCCCCAGAACCCGCCGTGCGGGCAGGAGGTCTGGAGGCCTTCGAGACAGAAGTCACACACGCCGTCCGACCAGACGAACGGCGCCACCACGAAGTCGCCCTTGGCGAAGCCGCGCACCTCGGCGCCGACCTCCTCGACCACGCCGAGGAACTCGTGCCCGATCCGCTGCCCGGCCACCCGCTGCGCGACCCCGCGGTACGCCCACAGGTCGCTGCCGCAGATACAGGCGTTCACCACCCGGAGCACCACGTCCGTCGGGTACTGGATCACCGGGTCCGGGACTTCTTCGATCCGGATGTCGTTGGGGCCGTGAATCACGGTGGCACGCATGCGCTGTTCCTTAGCTGAACGGTCTCGACCAGGTGTACGACACCCCCGCTGACCACTCTATTCCGGCCGGTCGGTCGGAACATTCCGGCCGGAGCCCCCCGCCCGGCCCCTTATCCTGTTGGACCATGCAACCGATCCAGCCCGAGACGTACGGAGCGCCGCGGACCGCCCCGGTCCCCGCGCAGCGCTCCGCCGCCCCCGCCGGGGGCTTCGCGGTCGTCGACGTCGAGACCACCGGTCTCGGCCGCTCGGACCGCGTCATCTCGGCGGGCGTCTACCAGCTGGACCCGGACGGCGAGGTCGTCGACCACTGGTACACCCTGGTCAACCCCGAGCGGGACCCCGGCCCGGTCTGGATCCACGGCCTCACCGCCGAGCTGCTCGCCACCGCCCCGACCTTCCCGCAGATCGCCGACGAGTTCGCCGCGCGCCTGCACGACCGCGTCCTGGTCGCGCACAACGCGCTCTTCGACTGGAACATGATCTCCCGCGAGTTCTCGCGGGCCGGCCTGCGCGCCCCGGTCGAGCAGCGGCTGTGCACCATGGTCCTCTCCCGCGACCTGCGCCTGCCGCTGCCCAACGGCAAGCTGTCCTCGCTCGCCGCCCACTTCGGCGTCCGGCAGCGCCACGCCCACAACGCCCTGGACGACGCCCGGGTGCTCGCCGAGGCCTTCCGCCCCAGCCTGCACCTCGCCCGCGACGGCGGCGTGCCGCTGCCGCTGCAGAACTGCGTCGCGGTCACCGACCTCGGCGAGGAGGAGCCCGCCGCCCCCGGCCGCGGCAACTGGACCGGCGCCTCGTACCGCCAGGCCAAGAAGCGCCCGCCCTGCCCGTACCCCAACCCGGGGCGCTGGCAGGACGGCAAGCCGCTGGTCCAGGGCATGCGGGTGGCCATCACCGGCGACACCGCCACCGACCGCGAGGTCCTGGAGGACCGCGCGGTCGAGGCCGGCCTGCACATCGCCACCTCGGTGAGCCGCCTCACCAGCCTGCTGGTCACCAACGAGCCGGACAGCTGGAGCGGCAAGGCCCGCAAGGCCCGCGAGGTCGGCACCCCCGTCGTCGGCGAGGACGCCTTCCTCCAACTGCTGCGCGAGGTCGCCCCGCACCCCGGTGCGTGAGCCCGTTGTGAGGTCGGCGTACCGTTCCCATGTGTACCGTTTTCTGCTGACCCGACAGTGGCTGATCACCATGCTGGTCGCGCTGCTGCTGATCCCCGCGACGATCAAGCTGGGCTTCTGGCAGCTTCACCGCCACGAGGCACGGGTGGCCCGGAACGAGCTGATCGGCCAGGCCCTCACGGCCGCGCCGGTCCCCTTCGACACCCTGTCGCCGACCCCCGGCTTCGCGGTCCCCAAGGACCTCACCTGGCGCACGGTGACCGCCACCGGACAGTACGACCCGGCACACGAGTTCGTGGTCCGCAAGCGGACCGACTCCAGCGGGACCATCGGCTACTTCGTCGTGACCCCGTTCCGGCTCGCCGACGGCAAGGGCACCCTCCTGGTCAACCGCGGCTGGGTCGCCTCCGGCAACGGCGCCACCGAGTACCCGCCCGTCCCGGCCACCCCCGCCGGCGAGGTCGCCCTCACCGGCCGCCTGCGCGCCGAGGAGACCTACGGCGCCAGCGGCATCAAGGACCGCACCGGCCTGCCCGACCGCCAGTTCAACCTGATCAACACCGACGAGCAGGCCAAGCGGACCGGCGCCCCCCTCCTCGGCGGCTACCTCGAACTCGCCGGCACCACCCCGGCCCCGGCCGACCAGCCCCAACTGGTCCCCGAGCCCAACCACTCCGACATCGGCCCGCACATGGCCTACGCCATCCAGTGGTGGCTGTTCACCGCGATGATCCCGGTCGGCGTCTGGGTCCTCGCCCGCCGCGAGGCCAAGGACCGCGCCAAGCAGGCCGCCGAGGCCGAGGTCGCGCTCGACGCCGTCCCCGCCTAGAGGACGTCCTCCAGCTCCCGCAGCAGCCGCGCCTTCGCCCGCGCCCCCACCACCGACCGCACCGGCTGCCCGCCCCGGAACACCATCAGCGTCGGCATCGACAGCACCCCGTACGCCGCCTGGGTCCGCGGGTTGTGGTCCACGTCCAGGCTCACCACCCGCACCCGGTGCGCCTCCTCCCGCGCGATGTCCGCCAGCACCGGCGCCATCATCCGGCAGGGCGGGCACCAGTCCGCCGTGAAGTCCACCAGCACCGGACCCTCGGCCGCCAGCACCTCCGCGGCGAACGTCTCGTCCGTCACCGCCGGCACACCCGCGATCTCCACCACCGTCTACTCCTTCGCCAGTTCACAATGGGGCGGTTCCTCGACGGCGGCCAGCTCGTCCCGCGCCCGTACGGCCCGGTCGAACTGCCCCGCCACCTGCGCCCTTACGTCCTGGAGCCGGGCGATGCACTCGTCCAGCTCCCCCAGCTTCCGCCGGTACACCTCCAGCGAGGCCGGACACGAGTCCCCTTCCGGGTGCCCCGCCCGCAGGCACTCCACGAACGGCCTGGTCTCCTCCAGCCCGAACCCGAAGTCCTGCAGCATCCGGATCTCGCGCAGCAGCCTGAGGTCCGCCTCGTCGTACGCCCGGTACCCGTTGCCCGCCCGCCGGGCCGGCAACAACCCCAACTGCTCGTAGTACCGCAACGCCCGCGTGGTCGTCCCCGCCCGCTCCGCCAACTCCCCGATCCGCATGCCGAACCACTCCTCCCGCACTTCCGACGACGACCGTAAACCTTCCCCCCGGCGTCAACGCCAGCCCCCTCGACCCGCTCCCCACCCTCCACACCGGGCACTATGTCCCCATGGATCTCGGACTGAAGGACAAGGCCTACATCGTCACCGGCGCCACCCGGGGCCTCGGCCTCGCGAGCGCCCGCGAACTCGTCGCCGACGGCGCCCGCGTGCTCGTCAGCGGCCGCACCCGGCAAGCCGTCGACACCGCCGTCGCCGGACTCGAGACCCTCGGCACCGCCCACGGCCTCGTCGCCGACAACGCCGACCCCGACACCCCCGAGCGCCTCATCGCCGAGGCCCGGCACCGCTTCGGCCGGCTCGACGGCATCCTGATCAGCGTCGGCGGCCCCCAGGCCGGCCCCGTGGAGACCACCCCCGAGGAGGCCTGGCGGGACGCCTTCGAGTCCGTCTTCCTCGGCGCCCTGCGCCTCGCCCGCGCCACCGCCGCCGCGCTCCCCGACGGCGGGGTGATCGCCTTCGTGCTCTCCAGCTCGGTCCGCCAGCCGATCCCCGGCCTGGGCATCTCCAACGGTCTGCGCCCGGGTCTCGCCATGGCCGCCAAGGCCCTCGCCGACGAGCTCGGCCCCCGCGGCATCCGGGTGCTCGGCCTGCTCCCGGCCCGGATCGACACCGACCGGGTCCGCGAGCTCGACGGCCTCGCCGCCGACCCCGACGCGGCCCGCGCCCAGGCCACCGCCTCGATCCCGCTGGGCCGCTACGGCACCCCCGAGGAGTTCGGCAAGGTCGCCGCGTTCCTGCTCTCCCCCGCCGCCTCCTACCTGACCGGCATCATGGTCCCCGTCGACGGCGGCGCCCTCCGCGGCCTCTGAGCCCGAC